>WLEG01000175.1 GCA_009704425.1 Actinomycetota bacterium
CGAGTTTCCAGGCGTACGACCCGCATCCCATCGTGGTGAAGCGGGCCGATGCGGCCTACATGTGGGACGTCGACGACAACGAGTACATCGACTACGACATGGGCTTCGGCGCGTTGTTCAGCGGGCACATCAACCCGATCGTCCGCCGGGCGGTGGACGAACAGCTGGCCAACGGCACGCTGTTCGTGACCCCGTGCGAGTTGAACGCCGATGTGGCCGAATTGTTGGGCGAGCGGTACGGGTTGCCCATGTGGCGTTTCACCAACTCGGGCACCGAGGCCACCATGGACGCCATTCGTGTGGCCCGTGGTGCGACCGGGCGCGACAAGATCGTGAAGGTCGAAGGCGGATACCACGGGCATCACGACGAAGTGATGATCTCGATGAAGCCCAAGTTGGAGGACGCCGGCCCCGCCGACAATCCGACGCCGGTGGCGGCCACGGCGGGCGTCACCAAGGCGGTTCTGGGCGACACCATCGTGATCCCCTACAACAATCCCGAGGCCCTCGAGCGGGCGTTGCGCAACGACGACGTGGCCTGTTTCATCGTCGAGCCGGTCATGGAGAACATCGGGATCTGTCTGCCCGATCCCGGGTACCTGCAGGCCGTGCGCGAGATCACCGAACGACACGGCACGCTGTTGATCTTCGACGAAGTCAAGACCGGCATCACCGCCGGCTGGGCGGGCGCCACCGGAGCACTCGGGGTCACCCCCGACCTCGTCGCGTTGGCGAAGTCCATCGGCGGTGGGCTACCGCTCGGGGCGTTCGGCGGCAAGCGCGAGTACATGGATCAGATCACCATGGGCCGGGTCATCCATCTCGGCACGTACAACGGCAACCCGTTGTGCATGGCGGCGGCCAAGGCCGTTCTGGCCGAGGTGTGCACGCCGCAGGCAACGGCGGCCACCATCGGTCGCAACAAGATGCTCGTGGACGCGTGCAACGACATCATCGACGACGCCGGTCTTCCCGCCCACA
Source organism: Actinomycetota bacterium (assembly GCA_009704425.1). Lineage (GTDB taxonomy): Bacteria > Actinomycetota > Acidimicrobiia > Acidimicrobiales > Ilumatobacteraceae > Casp-actino8. The sequence goes on from WLEG01000175.1 coordinate 982, forward strand.
CCATCCAGTTCGGCGCCAAGGGCTGCGTCACGTGGGCGCCCGAGCCCATCCGTAACTACCGCGACTACAAGGCGACCGACATGGATCTGGCGTTCGCGCAATGGATCCACGGAATCAATCGCGGAATCCTTCTGCCGCCGGGTCTCGACGAACAGTGGTTGATCTCCATCATGCACACCGAGTCCGATGCACTTCGTTACGCCGATGTGTTCGCGGACTTCGTGAACGAACTGACGAAGTGACGCACGAGGCGCCGTCGTTGGCGCGCATGTTGCTTCGCGCGGCGTCGCGTCGTTGTCCTCGATGTGGTGATCGTCGCGCGTGGTTCACGAACTTCTTTCGTCAAGGGGAGCGCTGCGTCGGTTGCGGTTTGCGCCGCACGCGTGGAGTGGACGGACACGAGCTGGGCTCGATGACGGTCGCCATCACGTTGAACATCGGTCTCATCATGGTGGCGATGGCAATTGCGGTGGCCCTCACGGTTCCCGACGTGCCGGTGGTGACCTTGTATCTGGTGCTGATGACGTCGGCGGTGGTCATTCCGGTCGGCACCTGGCCGATGACGCACACCCTGTGGTCGGCCATCGACCTGCGGGTCCGGCCCGTCACGGCCGAAGAAGCCGATGACGCCCGATCGTGGGTGGAAGCCCACCGCACCAACTCGCGATAATCACGGGCCCGGGCACCTGCTCTGAGCAGGGCAAACACCTGTTCGTCTCCGCAATGCTTGACCGAACACTCGTTCGTAGTTACGCTCCTGTCATTCGCCAAACAGCGAGGTCACAGGCCTGACGAAAGCCTGCCACACCCCGTTCGTACGGTCGGCAATGTCACAACGAGAACACATCAGCCAGCAAGAACACACACCAGACAGAAAGGCAGAGCAATGAGCAACGACCGTGAGAAGGCCCTCGACATGGCCTTGGCCCAGATCGACAAGCAGTACGGCAAGGGGTCCATCATGCGGATGGGCGAGAAGACGAACATGGCCATCGAGGCCGTGCCCACCGGAGCCCTGGCCCTCGACGTGGCCCTCGGTGTGGGCGGCCTGCCCCGTGGTCGCGTCGTCGAGATCTACGGACCGGAGTCCTCGGGTAAGTCCACCTTGGCCATGCACGTCGTCGCCGAGGCTCAGCGCAACGGCGGCATCTGCGCCTACATCGACGCCGAGCACGCCATGGACCCCATCTACGCCCGAGCCATCGGCGTCGACATCGACCAGCTGCTCATTTCGCAGCCCGACACCGGTGAGCAGGCGCTCGAAATCGCCGACATGCTCATCCGCTCCGGCGCGCTCGACGTGGTCGTCATCGACTCGGTCGCGGCCCTCACCCCCAAGGCCGAAATCGAAGGCGACATGGGCGACAGCCACGTGGGTCTGCAGGCCCGCCTCATGAGTCAGGCGCTGCGCAAGCTGACCGCCAACCTCAACAAGTCCAACACCATCGCCATCTTCATCAACCAGTTGCGCGAGAAGATCGGCGTGATGTTCGGTTCACCCGAGACCACCCCGGGTGGCCGTGCCCTGAAGTTCTACTCCTCGGTGCGTCTCGACATCCGTCGTATCGAGTCCATCAAGGACGGCGCCGAAGTGGTCGGTAACCGCACCCGCGTGAAGGTGGTCAAGAACAAGGTGTCGCCGCCGTTCCGTCAGGCCGAGTTCGACATCATGTACGGCAAGGGCATCAGCCGCGAAGGCTCGGTCCTCGACATGGCGGTCGACTTGGGCATCGTGAAGAAGTCCGGCGCCTGGTTCACCTACGAGGGTGAGCAACTGGGCCAGGGTCGCGAGAACGCCAAGAACTACCTCATGGAAAACACCGAGGTCATGGTGGAAGTGGCGGAGAAGGTCCGGATCGCGGCCGGACTGGGCGACAAGGACGCGGCCGAGTTCACGGCCGCCGACGAGGCCCCCATCGACCTCGACTGAGGTTCGCCCGTGGGCGTTACCGGTGATCCTGATAACCTCGGCAACGCCTTCCGAGATAGCTCAGTTGGCAGAGCAGCTGACTGTTAATCAGCGGGTCGCAGGTTCGAGCCCTGCTCTCGGAGCACAACGCAGGGTCCGCTTCGGCGGACCCTGCGCCATTTGGGGCGGTAGCTCAGTCGGTTAGAGCAGGGGACTCATAATCCCTGGGTCGCGGGTTCGATCCCTGCCCGCCCCACGCGGTCGCCGATACAGTCGCCCGTCATGACGTCGATGGCCGCCCGTGTCGCGCCCGTGGCGCAGCGCAGCATCGATGAGTGCCGGGCTCCCGCGATGGCGTGGGGAGTGGTGGCAAACGGAGAGCTGGTGGCGTCGGGTTCCGTCGGGGACGGCGTGAGCGAGAACACGCCCTTTCGCATCGCATCGATGACCAAGAGTTTCACCGCGGCGGTCGTGTTGGGTCTGCGCGACGACGGGGTGCTCGCCCTCGATCGGCCGATCGCCGACTACGCGCCCGAGTTGGGCGCAGTGATGGGCCCGGATGATTCGTCGCCCATCACCGTGCGTCATCTCCTGAGCATGAGCGCCGGTCTGGCCACCGATGATCCGTGGGCCGATCGACATCTGGACGCCACGGCGGAGTTCATGAACGATGTCTATTCGTCCGGCCCGTGTTTCGCGGTTCGCACCGGCGATGCCTTCGAGTACTCGAATCTCGGTTTCGCCATGATCGGCCGGGTGGTGCGAGCGGTCACCGGTCGTGACGTTCGTGAGCATGTCGATGAGCGACTGCTCGGTCCGTTGGAGATGACGAACACCACCTGGGACGAGCCGTCGTCCCCGTCGGCGCGTCCCCATCGGATACGTGACGGTGTGGCGGTGTCCGAGGGAGCGGAGCCGTTGCCCGATGGTGAGATCGCGCCGATGGGGGGTCTGTGGAGCACCGTGTCCGATCTGGCGCGATGGGTGTCGTGGTTGGACGAAGCGAACCGCGGCGATGATTCGAGAACCGCGAAGCTTCGTGCCTCGTCGCGGCGCGAGATGCAGACGATGCACACGTACGTCGGTCGGTCGGCGATCGATTCGGTGTCCGCGCCGAGTGGCTACGGGTTCGGCCTGTTGGTGCGCGACGATCACGATTTGGGTGAGGTGGTCGGTCACAGCGGTGGTTTGCCCGGCTACGGCAGCAACATGCGCTGGAAGAAGGGAACCGGTGTGGGCGTGATCGGTTTGGCCAACGTCACCTACGCGCCCATGTCCACGTTCACGCATCGGGCTCTGACGGAACTTCATCGGGCCGGCCTGGTCCCGGCCGTGTCATGGGAACCCACCGCGTTGCTGCGTCAGCGCGCGACGGCCTTGGTGAATCTGCTGGGCGGGTGGAGCGACGAGGTGGCGCGCGATCTGTTCGCCGACAACGTGGAGCCCGATGAGCCGTTCGATCGTCGTGCCGACGATGCCCGGCGCCGAATCGGGGGTGAACCCATCGCACTCGTCGATGTGCGGGCAACGAACCGAACCAGTGGAACGGCCGTGGTGTCGGTCGGGACGCGGACCCTCGAGATCGAATTCTCGTTGTCGCCCGTGGGGGCGTCGATCCAGGAGTACACGTGGAAGGACGCATGATGGAATCCACCCGATCGATCGCGGGTATCGAGGTCGGTCGCCTGGCCTTCGGCTGCTGGCGCATGACCGATCCCGATGTCGGGTTCAACGCCGAACTGGTGGAGCGGGCGGTCGAACGGGGGATGAACCTGATCGATCAGGCGGACGTGTACGGCTTCGATTGGGGTGGTGCGGGTTTCGGA
>WLEG01000176.1 GCA_009704425.1 Actinomycetota bacterium
GGAGCAACTCCGTGGCGTCCCGCAGTTGTTCGATCTCCACGTCGCGGGCCACGATCGCGTGGTTCAGGCGACGCGTGGCCCGGCCCAGTTCCACGCGGGCCGCGTCGTAGATCAGGTCCTCGCCCTCGGGGTGCTTCATCGCGGTTCACCGGAAGTGGCGGGGGCGTCGGTCACGTCGTCAATCTTTGTCACGTCGAGGTCCGACAACCAACCCCGGGTCAGCAACAGCACGATGAGCACCACGAACACCGCGGCATCGACGTACACGGCCACGCGCATGGTGAAGATGTCGCCCAGACGTCCCAGGGTGAACGCCCCCAGCGGGATGCCGGCCAGAATTCCGAGCACGTAGAAGCTCATGGTGCGACCACGGAGGTGATCGGGCACCGTGCCTTGAATGAGCGTGTTCAACGCCACCGCCGATTGCAGGTGGGCCAATCCGCCGATGAAGTACGCGATCAGTCCCACGTTGTAGTTGGAGGTGAGGGGGATGAGGGCGGTGCTGCCGGCGAAGAGCACCAAGGCCACCAGCACCCGCGTGGAGCGCTTCATCTTGTCGCCGATGACCACCGACATCACCGACGACACCAGTGCTCCCACGCCCAAGGCCACCAGCAGGCCGGCGTTGTCGGTGGAGGGTCGTCCGTAAATGCGGTCGGCGATGGCCGGTGCCACGTGTTGCAACGCCTGCCCGCACAGAGACGTGGCGAAGGCCAGCAACACGGCCAATCGCAACGGTCGGCTGCGCCACACGAAGCGACCACCGTCGCGCAGCACCTCGGTCACCCTCGCGCCGTTCGACGGCACGATGCTCTGACGGGGGTTGGAGACGAACAACGCTCCGATCACGAGCAGGTACGTGAGCGCGTTGATCAGGATGGCGGCACCGGTTCCCATCGTGGTAACCACCGCACCGGCCAAGCCGGGGCCGATGGCGCGCGCCAGCGTGAACTGCACTGAGTTCAGCTTCACCGCGTCGAGCAGTTCGTCCTTGGGGACCAACAACGGGACGAAGCTCTGCCAGGCCGAGGTCTGGAACCCGGTGGCGATGCCGCCGAGGAGGCCGATGCCCACGATGAGGCCCGGTCGGATGGCGTCGGCCAGATAGAAGCCCCACAACGCGAAGGCGCACGTCATCTGCACGGTCTGCGTGATCAGCAGGATCCGACGTCGGCTCATGCGGTCGGCCAGCACACCGGCGTGAAGCGTGAGGAACACCGCGGGAAGCAACGAAGCCATCGAGGCCACGCCCAGCCACGTGGAGCTGCCCGTCATGTCGTACAACAACGCGGGCACCGCCACCATCTGCATCCAGCCGCCGCCGTTGGAGATGGCGGCCGCCGTCCAGAACAGGGCGAAGTCGCGATGGCGCAGGGCGCGTAGCGAGCCCCTTCGTTCGGGCGGGCTCACAGGTCGGCGATGGGGAAGTTGAAGTTGGTGGTGACGGTGCCACCGTCGACGGCCAGGATCTGGCCGGTCACGTAGCTCGAGGCGTTCGACGCGAGATACAGCACGGCGGCCGCGATGTCGTCGGGCTCACCGAGTCGGCGCAACGGAGTGGCGTTCTCGATGGACGCCTTCAACTCGGGATTGGCGGCCACGATCTCGAGGGCCTCGGTCAGGATCGCCCCGGGTGCGACGGCGTTCACGCGGATGCGCGGATTCAGATCGGCGGCCATCAACTCGACGGCGTGGTCGAGGGCGGCCTTGGCCGATCCGTACGACACGTATCCGCGACCGACGATGTGGCCGATGGCGCTCGACACCATCACCACCGAGGCTCCACCGGGACGATCGCCGGCGGCGGCCAACAGGTGGGGCACGCATTCGCGCACCAGGCGCAAACCGTTCACCACGTTGTTCTCGAACGAGTTGCGCAGGTCCTTGTCCGAGGTGTTCATGAACGGCTGCGGCATCGCGCCACCCACCACGCTCACCACGGAATCGATGCGGCCGAGTTCGGCCACGGTGCGTTCGACGGCGGCCTTCACCGCGTCGGCGTCGTTCGCGTCGGTCGGAATGGCGACGGCCTGACGTCCCATCGCCCGTGCGCGGGCGGCGACCGCCTCGATCTGGTCGACGCTGCGCGCGGTGACGGCGATGTTGGCACCGGCCTCGGCCAACGCGATCGCGCTGGCGGCTCCGATACCGCGGCCGGCTCCCGACAACAGGACCACCTTTCCGGACATGTCGAAACGGTCGCGAACGCTCATGGCTCTCCTTGGATGTCTTGCTCGATTGAGGACGTGTTCAGAACAGCCAGCGGCTGAGGGACTCGATGACGCAGGCCGGCTTCGTGCCGCCCTCGATCTCGATGGTGATGACGATGGTGGTCTGCAGTCCACCGTTCACCTCGGAAATGGCGGTCAGCTCGGCGCCGGCGCGAATGCGCGCCCCCACCTTCACGGGGCTGGGAAAGCGAACCTTGTCCACGCCGTAGTTCACGCCGGCGGAGAAGCCCCGCACCTCCACGATCTGGGGGAGGAAGAGGTTCGAGATGGACAACGTGAGGTAACCGTGGGCGATCGGCGCACCGAACGGCCCCTTGGTGGCGCGTTCGGGGTCGACGTGGATCCACTGGTGATCACCGGTGGCGTCGGCGAACAGGTTCACGCGATCCTGATCGATCTCGATCCACTCGCTGTGTCCGAGGTGCCGGCCCAGGTGCGCGCGCACATCGTCGGGTCCGTCGAGAACGGTGGAGGCCATGGTGTTCCTTTCGGGGGTCAGGAGCCGGCGAGGTCCGACAGAACGGAATTCGCCTGGGTGATGATGCGATCGACGAGGTCGGCACACGAGGGGAGATCGTCGATGATGCCCACGACCTGACCGCTGGCCATCACGCCGCTCTCGGTGCGACCGTCGACCAGCGACAGCTTCAGCAGCATCGGAGTGTTGGCGGCCATCACCATCTGGGTCCAGGTGAGATCCATGGACTTCTTCATGGCCAGGCCCTCGCGCATCATGTCGGACAACTTGGCACCGGTCATCTTGCGGAAGCGCAACGCGTTGATGCCCGCGCGCGGAATGGCCAACACCTTGCCGCTGCCGGACTCCAGTTGATCCACCAACTCGGTGCGCAGCACGCGATGGGGAACGCCGTCCACCTGCACCGAGACGACGGTGTCCAGCACGCCCTTGCCGAGGTAGTAGTCCTTCACCGACTGCGGCACCGACGAATCGCTGGTGAGCAGGAAGCGGGTTCCCATGGCCACGCCCGACGCGCCGTACGCGAGGGCGGCCACCAATCCGCGACCATCGAAGAAACCGCCGGCGGCGATCACGGGCACCCGACCGGCCACCGCGTCCACCACCTGGGGCAACAGCACCGTGGTGGGCACCGAACCGGTGTGGCCGCCTCCCTCGCCGCCCTGCACCAGCACGGCGTCCACGCCCCACTCGAGAACCTTCTCGGCGTGACGCTTCGCGCCGATGGACGGGATGACCACCACGCCGGCGTCCTTCAGGCGCGAGATGAGATCGGGCTTGGGGGCCTGCGCGAAGCTGGCCACCTTCACGCCCTCGTCGATCATCAGGGCGATGCGGTCCTTCACGTCGGCCGAATCGGCGCGCAGGTTCACGCCGAACGGTTTGGTGGTGCGACTCTTGACCTCGCTGATGGACTGCTTCAGCTGTTCGAAATCCATGGTCGCGCTGGCGATGATGCCCAACGCTCCGGCGTTCGCGGTGGCGCTCACCAGTTTGGGTCCGGCCACCCATCCCATTCCGGTCTGAACGATGGGGTAGTCCACGCCCACCAGATCGCACAGCGACGTGCGCAGTCGGGCGTGGGGAACCACGGTCACGACGGAATCTCCCGGTGACGCAGTCCCTTGGGGTCGATGCGCCCGATGGCGTCCATTTCCTCGGCGGTGGGTGCGCGGCTGACGGGGACGTCGGCGGGGATCACCAATTCGAAGCCGGTGTTCGCCACCACGTCGCTCACGTTCACGCCGGGGTGAACGCTGACGAGACGCATGGAGTTGTCGGGTGTCGCGAAGTCGAGCACCGCGAGGTTCGTGACGATGCGACGGAGGTCGTGACGCTTGGCGATGAAACCGCCGATCTTCTTCGCGCGGTCGTAGCCGACACCGCTCACCATGTCGACGGTGGGAACGAACACCGACGACTGATGCTTGGGGATGAAGAAGCTGGTGGCGTTGTTCACCGTGTTGCCCGGACCACCGCGCACGCCGAGCAATTGGGCCTTGGGCTTGGCCCACGGTCCGATGTTGGCGATGTTGGAGTTGCCGTACTTGTCGATCTGACTGGCGCCCATCATCACGTGACGGCGACCGCCGGCCAGGGTGTCGAAGACGCTGCGGAAGGGGATCCAACCCTCGATGGTCTTGTTGGTCCCTCCGATGGGCAGATCACCGGCGACGTAGAAGGCCTCGCCGTCGGAGACCATCAGGTCGGGTTCGAACGTGGCCCGCGCCAGACGGGCGCCGAGCATCTGCATGACGCCCATGCCGGAGGCGAAGATCTCGCCGTCTCCGCGCCAGGCTTCGGCGCAGGCGACCGCGATGACATCGGCCAATGCGGGTGAATCGCTCACTTCGACGCCTCCTTCGCGGCCGCGACTTCCGCTCTCCACGCGGTGACCGCTGTCTGGTACGCGTTCTCGTCGCCGGACAGGAAACGGTCGGAGAACGCCTTCCAACTGTCGGCGTCGCGCGCGGCGTCCAC
>WLEG01000177.1 GCA_009704425.1 Actinomycetota bacterium
ACCTTGGCCGACGCCCGGGCCGAACTGGCCAACCTCAAGCGCGAGCGATCCATCCTCGACGCGCGCATCCTCGCCGTGGTCGCCCACATCGATTCCTTGGCCACCGCCGAGCACCCCGAGTACGCCATCCCCGAACGCGAACTCATGGCTCACGCCGGCATGTCCGGTCGCGAGGCCCGCGAGGCCGTGGCCCGCTCACTGGTCTCCGAGAGCGCTCCCGCGTTCGCCGAAGCACTCGCCAAGGGCGACACCACCGCGGCCCACCTCGATGCCGTGGGTCGCGGGCTCAAGATCGCCGGCGCCGATCGCGAGGCTTTCCTCGCGCATATCCCCCACCTCGCCGAGGCCGCCGCCACGCTCACCATCGGCGAGTTCACCACTCTCGTGAAGGAGACCGCCAAGTCCGTTCAGACCGACGGCGGACTGGCCACGTTCGAACGTCAACAGCGTGAGACCTTCCTCAAGACCTGGACCGACCACGACGGCATGGTTCAGGTTCGCGGCCAGTTCGACCCCATCAACGGTGCCGCCTTCGCCTCGTTGGTCGAACAACAGAAGGAGCGCATGTTCCACTCCGGTGATCGCGATGTTCCCGTAAATGTCGCACCGGGCATCGAACCCAACGATCACCGACGGGCCCACGCCTTGCTGGCCCTCGTCAACCACACCCCGGCCACCGACGACAACGTTCGCCTCCCGCGCGCCGAAGTGGTGGTGCACATCGACCTCGCCACGTTGGTCGAGGGGCTTCACGAGCACGGCGAAAGCCGAACGACATGGGGCGCCGACATTCCACCTGAAACAGCCAGACGGTTGGCCTGCGAAGCCGACATCATCCCGGTGGTCTTCGACGGACACGGCGTTCCCATAGATGTGGGTCGGGCGAAACGTCTCGCCACCATTCACCAACGACGCGCCTTGGAAGCCACGCACACCACCTGCGCCATCCCCGATTGCGACGTTCCTTTCCACCGATGCCAGATCCATCACATCGACTACTGGGAGAACGGCGGTCGCACCGACATGGACAATCAGGTTCCCTTGTGCTCCCGACACCACCATGCCGCCCACGAAGGAGGCTGGAAGCTCACGCTGAACCCCACCACCCGACAGTTGACGGTCCACACACCCACCCTTCAATCGGTCTCTCACCCCACCGGGGCCGCCGACTACCGTTGATCCCGTGACGGAGTCCTTCAGCGCGAATCAGCAGCCGACTCCCGGCCTGGCCGACCTCCGCCAACGCATCGACGACCTCGATCGCCAATTGGTTCAGGTGCTCGCCCAACGAATAGCCGTGTGCCACGAGGTCGCCCGTATCAAAGAGCACAGCGACACACCCATCATCCAACCCGAGCGTGTGCGCAACGTGCTCGAGAGTCGCCGCCAGTTGGCGATCGACTCCCACATCGATCCGGACTTCGTCGAGGACGTGATGCGCGTGGTGCTGGCCGAAACCCACCGCATCGAGGTGGCCGGTCGCCGCGCCGATGCCGCACCCGAGAAGTCCGCGTTGCGCGACAACCGTCGGGGAACACCCACCGACATCCACACGGCCCTCGACACCGTCGCCACCCGCATCGATCACGTCGTGGTCACGGTCGACGATCTGGCCGGCGCGGTGAAGCACTTCACCGACAACCTCGGCTTCCACGTGGAATCGACCGGCGCCGACCAGCCCGGCATCGCGGTCCTCGTCACCGGCGGTGTGACCATCGTGCTGGTCGCGGCCGCCGCCGGACCCGCCGTGGCCGAACATCTGGACACCCATGGCCCGGGCATCCACCATGTGGCCATCGAAGTGTTGAACGCCGGCTACGCCCGCAACGCGTTGGCCGACACGGCCACCCTCACCGCGCTCGTCGACGACGCCCACGGCCACGAACAGTTCTTCGCGGTCCGCGACCCCGACAGTGGCGTGCAATTGGGCTACATCGCCCGCACCGGCCATCGCGTGGGCGTGGCCACGCAGAACATCCTCGAGGCCTTCACGTAGGGATGTCCGGGTTCACGCTGGAGTTCCGCGGGCCCTGCGTAGTACAGTGAGACACAGCACGACCGCCCGGGGGGCTCGCGGTGACGCGGACTTCTCGAGCATGGGGGCTTCGCGGCTCTTTCGCATCCGCGGCACTCCCGTTGTGCGCTGGCAAAAACCGAGTCCCGTCGGGAACTCCTCCCGGCTGTGAAGTCTTCGACTTCGATGTCTCCGAAAGGCCGTCCCATGACGCCCCAGCGCAACAGTGTTAACCCGAATTCCGGTGCTTCCCGCGATCCCGGTGTTTCCCGCGTTCCCGTGAGCGTGGCGTCCCCACGCGTTCACGACGCCCATGTCTCACGTGAACACGCCATGCCGAGTGAGCACGCCGTACCCAGCGAACACAGCCGGGGTTTGATCGATCTCGCACTCGACGAGATCATGAGTCGCGCACGCGCCATCCGCGATGCGCGCACGGGCAGTCGGGTGACGTACTCGCCCAAGGTGTTCATCCCGCTCACCATGCTGTGCCGCGACAGTTGCGGATACTGCACGTTCGCCCAGCCACCGGCGCGTCTGCAGAGCCCCTACCTGTCGCCCGACGAGGTTCTGGCCATCGCCAAGCAGGGTGCACGTATGGGTTGCCACGAGGCGCTCTTCACCCTGGGCGAGGCGCCCGAAGAGAAGTATCAGGTGGCGCGCGACTGGCTGAGCGAGCACGGATACGCGTCCACGGTCGAATACCTGGCCGCCATGTGCAAGTTGGTGCTCGACGAGACCGGCCTGCTCCCCCACGCCAACGCCGGAGCGTTGAGCCGCGACGATCTGGCGTCGTTGCGCCCGGTGTCGCCCAGTCAGGGGATGATGGTCGAGACGTTGCGCGACGATCTGGCCTGCCACCGCGGAGCGCCCGACAAGGACCCGGTGCGACGCTTGGCGACGCTGGAGTACGCCGGCGAGTTGGGCATTCCGTTCACCACCGGAATCCTGGTGGGGTTGGGTGAAACCCGTGCCGATCGGCTGGCGGCACTCGAAGCCATCGCCGCGTCGCACGCCCGTCACGGCCACGTGCAGGAAGTCATCGTGCAGAACTTCCTGCCCAAACCGCGCACCGGTATGCAGCACGAGGCGCCGTGCCCCACCGACGAGTTCTTGTGGTCCATCGCCGCGGCCCGCATCGTGTTGCCGCCCGAGATCCACCTGCAGGCCCCGCCGAATCTGAGCGACGACTTCGGCGCGCTACTCGACGCGGGCATCGACGACTGGGGTGGCGTCTCCCCCGTGACGGCCGATCACGTGAACCCCGAGCGTCCGTGGCCCGAGTTGGACCGTCTGCGCGAGATCACCGAGGCCCGCGGCATGGTGTTGGCGCCGCGCCTCACCGTGTATCCCGAATTCATCGCCGACATCTCGTTGGATCCGGCGCGTCAGTTCGATCCCCGTCACAACCGTTGGATCGATCCGGCGTTGCGCTTCGCGGTGTTGGATCGTTGCGACGCCGAGTCCATGGGCCGTGACGATCCGGGCGCGGTGTGGCCCGAGAAGGTGACGGCCGCCGACGTGGTCCACGATGGCGCCGAAGTGGTGCTGGTGGGGCATCGTTCCACGCCGTGGTATTCGGGCAGCGAGAACAAGCCACCCGTGATCGTCGACGTGACCGAAATGCGAGGCACACACCGGCAGCGCCTCTCCACCGCGTCACGGGTACACGAGATCATCACCGGGCATGCCGGCGGCCAGGAATTGGGCGTCGACGAGATCGTGGCCCTGTTCCGCGCGCGGGGCCCCGAGGTGCGCGCCATCGCCGAGTACGCCGACGAATTGCGCCGACAGGTGTGCGGCGATCAGGTGACGTGGGTGCACAACCGCAACATCAACTACACCAACGTGTGCACGTTCAAGTGCAAGTTCTGCGGATTCAGCAAGGGCCCCCTGTCGCTCAATTTGCGCGGCACTCCGTATCTGCTCACGCTGGAGGACATCGCCACCCGCGCCCGCGAGGCCTGGAACATGGGGGCCACCGAGGTCACCCTGCAAGGTGGCATCCATCCCGACTTCGACGGCGACTACTACCTGCACGTCACCCAGGCCGTGAAGGACGCCGTGCCCGAGATGCACGTGCACGGTTTCACCGCGCTCGAGATCACCGAGGGCGCCAAGCGCAACGGGGAGGATCTGCGCACCTATCTGACGCGCATGAAGGATGCCGGTCTGGCGTCGCTGCCCGGCACCGCCGCCGAGATCCTGGACGACGAGGCCCGGGCGGTGTTGTGTCCCGACAAGGTGAACACCGAGGAGTGGCTGGAATGCCATCGCGTGGCCCACGAGGTGGGACTGCACTCGAACATCACCATCATGTTCGGCAGCATCGAGAACCCCACCCATTGGGCGCGCCACATCGTGCGCACCCGCGATCTGCAGAAGCGGACCGGGGGCTTCACCGAGTTCATCCCGTTGCCCTTCGTGCACATGGCCTCGCCCATTTATCTGCAGAAGCGCTCGCGCCGCGGACCCACCTTCCGCGAGACCGTACTGATGCACGCCATCGGCCGCATCGCCTATCACGGCCTCATCGACAACGTGCAGGTCAGCTGGGTCAAGATCGGCGTCGACGGCGCGCGTCAGTTGCTGCGCGCCGGATGCAACGACATCGGGGGCACGTTGATGGACGAGAACATCAGCCGCGCCGCCGGGGCGAACCACGGTCAGAA
>WLEG01000178.1 GCA_009704425.1 Actinomycetota bacterium
CGGCCGACGGCGCAATCGACGAGTCGGGTGTTCGGTCCGATCTCGCACCCGTCCCCGATGCTGGTGTCGCCCTGGAGCATGGTGCCGGGGAAGAGCGTCACGTCGCGTCCGATGCGCACTCCGATGTCGACGAAGGTCTGGCGCGGGTCGATCATGGTGACGCCGTTCAGCAACCAGTGACGGTTGGTGCGCGAACGAAGCTCCCGCTCGGCCAGGGCCAATTGCCAGCGATCGTTGACGCCTTGCGTCTCGGGTGCCGGCGCCTCGACGGCCCCCACGCGGTGACCCATCCCGGCCAGGACGGCGATGACGTCGGTGAGATAGAGCTCGCCCTGGGCGTTGTCGGGGGACAGGTGACGCAAGGCCGGTGCGAGAAGATCGCGTCGGAAGGCGTAGATGGACGTGTTGATCTCGGTGATCCGTCGCTCGTCGTCGGTGGCGTCGCGCTGCTCGACGATTCTCTCCACCCGTCCGTCACGACCCCGGATCACGCGTCCGTATCCGCTCGGGTCGTCGACGCGGGACACCAAAACGGTCGCGGCATGACCCTGCGACTCGTGCGCGGTCACCAGATCGTCGATGGTCTCGCGTCGCAACAAGGGCGTGTCGCCGGGGAGGACGATGATCGTCGACGTGTCGTCCAGTTCGTCGGCGACACCGGAGTGTCGACCGAGTTCGAGATCGAGAGCGGCCAACCCCACCATGACCGCGTCGCCGGTGCCGCGTTGAACGCTCTGCTCGGCGAACAGGGGCTTCAGCCACTCGGGGGCATCGGTTCCGACGCGGCCCACCACCTTGTCGGCGCCATGCCCCACCACGACCACCGCTCGGTCGGGGCGAACGTCCTCGAGGGCGTGCAACACGTGCATGACCATCGGACGGCCACAGATGAGGTGCAACGGTTTGGGACGTTGGGACCGCATTCGGGTGCCCTCGCCGGCGGCCAGAACGATTGCGTACGCGGGCATCACGCAGTCATACCACGAACGCCGGCGGGCGGAACGGTCCGTTGGTGGACGACTCTCGTTGGCTCCGGGGAGAGGGCTCGAACCCCTATTCTCTGAACCAAAATCAGCTGTCCTACCATTGGACGACCCCGGACCGACGCTCGTCCCGTTCGGGTCGAACGACGCCTCAACGGTATCGGAACGGGCCTTCGATCCCTGCGCCGTTGGCGATGGTGCCCCGACCTCGCTAGCGTACGAAGTCTGTCGTTGGAGAGGTCCTATGGGTTCGTTGATCAAGAAGCGTCGTAAGCGCATGCGAAAGAAGAAGCACAAGAAGATGCTTCGCCGTACGCGTCACCAGCGTCGCAAGTAATTCCTCAGCATCCGGTCGTCTCGACGACCGTGGCCTCGGGAAGGCGCAGGGCCAGCCCCTCGTGGCGACCCTCCACGAACCAGGTGGCTCCGCTCCCGGCCAACACCGGATCCGTTCCACTCGCGTCGCGAATGCGATCGCGCCAGTCTCGTAGCGCCGGCTCGACCGCCAACGCCGCATCCTCGAGGTCGTTCGGGTTCGTCTCGCGCTCGCATCGCGGTCCACCCAGCTCGTCCCACATCCGGTAGACGGCGGGCGTGCTCACCGACAGCGGCGGAATCACCAACGTGTAGGTGGCGGATTCGGGTGACAGCGGTTGGATCGACTCGCCGATGCCCCGCACGCGTGCCCGCCCGCCGACCATGCAGAACGGGATGTCGGCACCCAGACGCGACGCCGCCACCAGGTCGTCGAATCCGGCCCAACGCAACACCGCCGCGGCGTCGGCGGATCCGCCACCGAGTCCGCCCCCGTGGGGGATGTTCTTGACGACCTCCACGCGCGCGCTTCGGCCGGCCATTCGCAGTGCTCGCGCGACCAGGTTGGTGGAGTCCGTGGGAATCCCGGCGGCGAACGCACCGACGAAGGTCAGTTCGGTCTGAGAGGCGATGGGCGTCAGCGAGATCTCGTCGTGCAGATCGAGTGTCGTCATCACCGCGTCGATGAGGTGATAACCGTCGTCGCGCACGCCCACCACGCGCAACGACAACGTGAGTTTCGCCGGCGCGACGATGGTGACGGGTGCGTTCATCCCCGTGCTCCGATGATGGCCTCGGCCAATCGTCCCCACTGCTCGACGTCGAGGTCCTCGGGGCGCGCCTCGGGGGAGACGCCCGCCTCGTCGAAAACGGTCGTCGTGGTCATCGATGCCAACGAACGGCGCAACATCTTCCGTCGTTGGCCGAACGCCGCCCGCACGATGGGGAAGAGATCCTCGGGTCGGACGTGCGAACCGATCGCGGGGCGTTCACGTCGACGGATCTCGATCACCGACGAGACGACCTTGGGCCGGGGGACGAAGACGGTGGGAGGCACGTCGCCGAGAATGCGCGCGGTCGCCCAATACGCCACCTTCACGCTGACGGCGCCGTAGTCCGAACTTCCCGCGGTGGCGGCCAGGCGAAGCGCGACCTCCTTCTGCACCATCACGACGAATCGATCCAGTTGGGGAACGGTGTCGAGCAGGTCGGCCACCAACGGCGTGGCCACGTTGTAGGGAAGGTTCGCCACCACCACCGCACGGGACTGGGGCGGGACGATGGAATTCCAATCGACCTCGCGGGCGTCGGCCTCGATCACCGCGACGTTGGGGATGTCGCGCACCACGTCGCGAAGAACCGGTGCCACGCCGTGGTCCACCTCGATCGCGGTGATACGGGCACCCGACTCGGCCAAGGCGAGCGTGAGCGAACCGAGTCCGGCGCCGATCTCGACGACGTGATCGTCGGGACCGACGTTGGCGAGACGAGCGATCCGTCGCACGGTGTTGGGATCGGCGACGAAGTTCTGTCCGAAAGCCCGGCGCGGCGACAAGCCGTGCTCCTCGAGCAGGCGGGTGATCTCGGCGCGCGAATGGGTCATCGGCGGGTCAGAAGGAGATCTGCACCGGAATGGGTGCATCGACGAGGTCGGCGAGTTCGAGGAACACGTCGGTGTGGATGATGATGACCGCCTCGCCGGGAAGTCGCTCGATGGAGACGTTGTTGCACTCGATCGAACGACCGTTGTTCAGATTGGTGACGGTGATGATGGAGCCGATGAGGGCGTTCGGTGTGGCGCACGGTCGCAATCCGAGTGTCTCGGGCCATCGGATGAACGACGCGATGCCCTTGATGACGGTCCCGCTCGGCGGGGCCGGCACGTTGACCGTGATGATCTCGGGCGCGGGACTGGAATCCTCGGGAGGAAGGAAGGCCGGATCGGCCGGACCGGGGTCGACCGTCGTGGGTGCCGCGGAGGGGGACGCGACATCGTCCTCACCGCCTCCCGAGCCGCCCGAAACCAGGAGAGCCGGAATGGCGACGACCGTGATCGCGGCGGCGAAGAAGAAGCGTCGGCGTTCGGTGTGGTTCATCATGTCGGCTTTTTCAGGCTATGAAGCCAGGGATGGGAACGCAATGCGGGCGTTCCGCGTGGTGATGCGGGCGAATTCGTCGACCGCGATCGACCGCATGTCGGCGATGAACGTTCCGACGACGGCCACGTTGGAGGGTTGATTCACGCGACCACGATGCGGAACCGGTGCGAGATACGGGCTGTCGGTTTCCACGAGGATGCGATCGAGCGGGCAGATCCGTGCGGCGTCGGCGACGTCGACGGCGGTCTTGAACGTGACGATGCCGGAGAAGCTGAGTCGTGCTCCGATGTCGAGACAACGACGAGCCTCGGTCGGGCCACCGGTGAAGCAGTGGAACACGACGGACGACGGGACGCCGACCTCGGCGAGCACCGAGAAGGTGTCGTCCCACGCGTCGCGGGTGTGGATGATCAGCGGAAGATCGAGATCGTTGGCGAGTTCGATCTGGCGGGCGAAGGCCACGTGTTGTGTTTCCCGGGGCGAGTGGTCGTAGTAATAGTCGAGTCCGGCCTCGCCCACGGCGACCACGCGCGGGGAATCGAACAGATCGCGAATGGAGTCGACGCCGTGGACCGCCTCGTGCGGATGGAGACCCACGCTGGCCCACACGTCGACGTTGGCGTTGGCGATGTCGATGGCGCGCAACGACGAATCACGGTCGCAACCCACGTTGATGAAGCGCGACACTCCGGCCTCGCGCGCGCGATCCAGAACGCCGTTCGTGCCACCGAGTTCGCGTCGCGAGTCCCCGTCACCATCGCCGCGGTAGCGGTCGTCGTCGAGATGACAGTGGGTGTCGGTCCACATGGGCGGATCAGAGTTGACGACGGGGAAACAGCGGATCGCCCTTCACCACGGTGGTTCCACCGGGGTAGCCGCCCCACTGGGCGGCGTGCGGGAGTCGTTGATCGGCCACGGCGCCGGTCATGCCGATGCGTTCCCACACCGCCTGCGCCGTGTCGGGCACGGCGGGGGAGGCCAGGATCGCCACGATGCGCAGCGCCTCGAGGGCGTCGCCCATGACGGCGTCGAGGTCCGGTCCGGGTTCGGCCTTCCATGGCTCGTTGGTTTCGAGATGGGCGTTGGTGGCGCGGATGAGTTGCCACGTGGCTTCGAGCGCGCGGCTGGGCTGCACCTCGTTCCAGCGCGCGGTGGTCTCGGTCAGCGCCTCGGCCGCGGCCACGGCGAGGGGGCTGTCGGGACGGGGACGCGGGCCGACGCCGTCGCACTTCTTGCCCACCACGGTGGCCACGCGACTGAGCAGGTTGCCC
>WLEG01000179.1 GCA_009704425.1 Actinomycetota bacterium
ACGCGACCTCATCACGCTCTACTCCACGCGCGAGGTGTTGGAGCTTCGTTTCGGTGCCGGACGCAACGCCGAGTACGAGACCCGGCTGGGGGGCATCGGCGATCGCCTCGAGGTGCTGGCCGATCGGATCCTGGTGTACGCCGACGACGGCGACGCCGCGTTGCGCGAGGTGATCGCGCGCGGTCTCGCTCCGGAGGGATCGTTGGTTCGTCGAAGTTCGCTGGAGGACGTCTTCTTGCGTCTGACCGGTCGTTCGTTGGAGGAGTGACGTGGCCACGCCGGCATCGGTGCGGGTGCTCGAGATGCAGATGTTGCTGCTGAAGCGCATCTGGAAGACCAATCTGACGCTCAGCTTCCTCCAGCCGCTGCTGTTCTTCCTGGGCATGGGCCTCGGTGTCGGATCCCTCGTCGACGGTCGTACCTCGTCGGCCGAGGCGTTGGGAGACGTTTCCTACGCCACGTTCCTCGGGCCGGGACTTCTCGCCACCACCGCGATGCTGACGGCGGCCGGAGAATCCTTGTGGCCGGTCCTCGGCGGCTTCAAGTGGGAAGGCAGTTTCGAGGCCATGGCCGCCACGCGCCTCACGTCGTCGCAAGTGGTGCGCGGACAATTCCTCTGGCTCACGGTGCGAATGGGCATCGCGGTCGGCGGCGTGGCGGTGGTGCTCGCGGTGCATCCCGACACCCGTTCGTGGGGCATCCTTCCGGCCGTTCCGGCCGCGCTGTTGTGTGGTCTGGTGTTCACCGCGTGGATCACCGCGTGGGCGGCGAGTCGCGAGTTCGACGGATCGTTCTCGAACGTTCAGCGATTGGTCATCACTCCGCTGTTCCTCTTCGGTGGAGCGTTCTATCCGGTTGATTCCCTGCCGGAGTTTTTGCGTCCCGTCGCATGGGTGACCCCGCTGTGGCACGGCGTCGAACTGTGTCGTGGTTTCACGCTTCATTCGTTGGGCGCCCTCGAGATGCTGGGTCACGTCGGAGTGCTCGTGGCCTGGTTGATTCCGGGCTGGATCGTCTGTGATCGCCTGTTCGCGCGGAGGCTCTACCGATGAGTCGTGACACCCTTCTGTGGCGCGTCGCGCCTCCGATTCTCCGTTCCGCGCATCGACCCCAGCGCGTCATCGAGCGCAACGCCACGGTCTATCGACGCACACCGATGGTCCTGATCTCGGGCTTCTTCGAGCCGCTCTTCTATCTGCTGTCCATTCGTATCGGTTTCGGCGCGCTCATCGGGGACGTGGACTTCGCGGGTCGTGCCGTGGACTACGCCGAGTTCGTGGCACCGGCCCTGATGGCGAGCTCGGCCATGAACGGCGCGGTCTACGACAGCACCATGAACATCTTCTTCAAGTTGCGCTATTCCAAGACCTACGACGCGATGTTGGCCAGTCCCCTGGGGGCCGCGGATGTGGCGTTGGGGGAGATCGGCTGGGCGATGTTGCGCGGTTTCATCTACTCGATCTCGTTCCTGGTGTGTCTGGCCGCGCTCGGCATGGCCGGATCGTGGTGGATCCTCGCCGCGCTCCCGGCGTGCTTGCTGATCGGCATGGCGTTCGCCTCGGTCGGCATGGCGCTGACCACCTACATGCGTTCGTGGGCCGATTTCGATTGGGTGCCCGCCATCACGCTCCCGATGTTCCTGTTCTCGGCCACCTTCTATCCGCTCTCGTCGTACGGTGGGTTGGGATGGGTCGTGCAGTTGAGTCCTCTGTACCACGGGGTGGCGCTCGTGCGAGGTGCGAGTCTCGGCGTGGCGTCGTGGGGAATGCTCGTGCACGTCGCCGTTCTGGTGTCGTTGACCGTCGCGGGATTGTCGGTGGCCGCCCGCCGCGTGGAGTCCTTGCTCCTGAAGTAGTGCCGCCCGAAATGCCGGGGCCTCGCGTGGGTGCCTATCCTGCTCTCATGCTGTTCGCCAAGAAGAACACCGAGATGGTCGCCCGCGAGAACGCCCTGCCGGGTCGCACCGATCAGACCATGCCGGTCCCCGAGAAGCACTTCGTCCTGGGTGCACCGTTGAAGGGTCCCTGGCCCGCGGGCACGGAGACGGCCGTCTTCGGCATGGGTTGTTTCTGGGGAGCCGAGAGGTTGTTCTGGCAGTTGCCCGGCGTGTATTCCACCGCGGTCGGTTACGCGGGTGGTTTCACTCCCAACTGCACCTACGAGGAGAACTGCACCGGTCTCACCGGTCATGCCGAGGTGTTCTTCGTGATCTTCGATCCCACCGTCGTCACCTACGCCGATCTGTTGCGCGTGTTCTGGGAGAACCACGACCCGACCCAGGGAATGCGACAGGGCAACGATCTGGGTTCGCAGTACCGAAGCGCGATCTACACCACCTCGGCCGCGCAGATGTCCGAGGCTCTCGCATCGCGGGATCTCTTCCAGGAACGACTTGGTGCGTCCGGATACGGATCGATCACCACCGAGATCGCCGAGATGGGCGAGTGGTACTACGCCGAGCCGTATCACCAGCAGTATCTGGCGAAGAATCCGAACGGATATTGCGGTATCGGGGGCACGGGTGTCTCGTGCCCCATCGGCACCGGAGCCTGACCCCGCTTCGGCTCAGCGTTTCGCGAGCCAGCCCTTGAGGGCGGCGTCCAATTCGTCGAGTGAACGGACGAGCACGTCCATCGAGCACTGCATCATCAGGTTCACCACCTCGTCGGGGGCGGGAAATCGCGCGCGCCAGTCCGTGTACAGGCCGATGGTGTACTTGCCGAGACCGTAGGCGTAGCCCATCTCCCACGCCGTTCCGTCGTCGGTGGCGATGCCGTTGAGATTGGCCACCACCACGTCGCAACGGTCGATGCCCCCCTTGTCGTTGAGGAAGATCTCCCGGACGTTGTCGTGGGTCTTGGGCGGATTGTCACGGTGCGGAAGGAACGTCTCGAATCCGTTGTCGGCCACGAGGCGATCGACCTTCTCGATGAACCAGCGTTCTCCCTCGTCGAACAACGGTCCGGCGATGTACGCGTAGGGCCTGTCACTCATGTCAGCGTCTCCCATCCTTCGGTGCGAATCGACTCTCCATCGGCATCGAGACCCCGACCCTCGTGTCGCAACTCGCCCGGGGTCTTCGACAAGCGGGCGATGAGGTTCTGCATCGGCGTGTCGCCGACCATCGTGACGGCCTCGCGGGCCGCGAAGTGAGGATCGCTCGCGATGTCGGCCATGTCGAGCACGGGTCCGATGGCGGCCTCGGCCCGTTCGAACTCGGCGATCACGTCGGCCCGTGGACGACGAGCGCAGTAGTCGCGCATGAGCGCCTCGATCTCGTCGCGATGGGCCGTGCGACCGTCGAAGGAATGGAACCGGGGATCGTCCGCCACCCCGAGGATTCCCATCACCCGCATGGCGACCGAATCCGACGACGCCGAGATGCCCACCCAGGATCCGTCGGCGCACTCGTACGTCCCGCGCGGAACGGTGTAGGGAAGCCCCGAGCCGAGACGCGGTTGCAACTCTCCGGTGAGCGCGTACAACGAAGCGACCGGTCCCATGACATGGAAGACGCTCTCCAGCAGGCTGGCGTCCACCACCTGCCCCACACCGGAGTGCAAGGCGACCATGGTGGCGAAAGCCCCCACCAGACCGGTGAGCTCGTCGGTGAGTGCGATGGCCGGCAACATCGGTTGCCCGTCCGCCTCGCCGTTCACCGCGGCGAACCCCGACATGGACTCGGCGATGGACGCGAATCCGGGTCGTTGCGCGTACGGACCGGTCTGGCCGAAACCACTGACGCGGGTGATGACGAGAGAGGGATTGAGTTCGAGCAATCGATCGGGTCCGAGATCGAGTCGTTCGAGCGCACCGGGCCGGAAGTTCTCCACCAGCACGTGGGCATCCTTCACCAGTCGAACGAACACGGCTTTGTCGGCCTCGGATTTCAGATCGAGCGCGATGGTGCGCTTGTTGCGGTTGGCCAGTTTCCACCAGAGTCCGACACCGTCGCGCGGGTCCTTCCACGCCATGTTGCGGAGGCTGTCGCCGGTGTCGGGCCTTTCCACCTTGATGACCTCGGCACCGAAGTCGGCGAGATATCGCGCGCAGTTCGGCCCGGCGATGACGGTTGAGATGTCGAGCACCCGAAGGCCGTGGAGGGGCGTGGTCATCGCCGACGATCCGGGAACACGAAGCAACGATCGGAGAGCGAGCCGAGCGCGTACGTCTCGTAGTCGATTCCGAAGTCCTCGTAGAGATGGCGACAGCGTTCGCTCCATTCGAGGGCCACGGGGTCCGAGATGCGGTGGACCACCTGCATCACGCCACCCTCGTAGACGCGGTATTCGGCCCAGGTGCCCGGGAAGTCCTTGACGCAACCGATCTCGATGGTGGGCGCACCACAGGCCATCGACCGCACGCGATGGCGGTGGGTGTGACCGGCCGTGTACCCGATGATGTTGCGATGGCGAGAGACGACGTCGTTCAGTGCATCACTCGCATCGGGATTGATGCCGAAGTAGCCCTCGCTGCGATGTCCGTCGGCGGACGTGTCGGGGGTCCACTGTTGGTGATGACCCATCACCAACACGGGCGAGTCCGTGGAGTCCGCCATCTCGTCGAGCCACTTCAATTGGAACTCGCCGAGATCCCCGGTGGTTTCGGTGGGAATCGCGGTGTCCATCAGTGCGATCGCGATGC
>WLEG01000018.1 GCA_009704425.1 Actinomycetota bacterium
ATCGCACTGTTCCCCATCACGAAACCCGGGAAGGTGAACATCAGCAGGAACGTGGCCCACTTCCCGAGATACGTCACGTCGAAGCGCTCCATCCCGAAGAACAGTTTGAGCACGGCGACGGTGGCGCCGAAGGAGACCTCGCGAACCAGTACCGCGACGCAGAACCACCACGGCGCCGAGCCGTCGATCATGATGCACACGATGGCGACGATGAACATCAGGCGGTCGGCGGTGGGGTCGAAGATCTTGCCGAACTCGCTGACCTGTCGGAAACGACGGGCGACCCATCCGTCCACCCAATCGGTGGCGCCGAGAAGACCGAGTATCCAAGCCGCGTAGGCCCGGTCGTCGCGACCGAGCAGCAACCACACGAACAGTGGTAGGCACAACAGTCGAACGAGGGTGATCAGGTTGGGCCAGGTGGCGACACCGAGGCCGACACGCTCGGTCGAACCGCCCCGTGCCCTCTCGTCGTTTCCGTGCGATTCCACGCGCGAACGCTACATCAGACCGCTCGGTCGGGGGTCGTGGGCCTAAACGTCCGACGACGTCTAGTCTCGCGACATGAGCAACGTGCGCGGGGGTCTACTCGACGGCCAGGTGGTCATCGTGACGGGGGCGGGTTCGGGGATGGGTGCGGCGTTCGCCCGCCGATTGTCGAACGACGGTGCCCACGTGGTGGTGAACGACGTCGACGAGGTCGCCGCGGGTGAGGTGGCCCGGGAGATCGGTGGCGAGGTCGCGGTCTTCGACGTGGCCGATTCGTCGGGATTCGACGCGGCCGTCGATCGGATCGTCGCGCATCACGGTCGACTGGACGTGATGATCAACAACGCCGGCATCGCTCCCCCGCGCGACGAGGCGCGCACGATGCTGAACTACGCGAACCAGGCCAAGCGGATGGAGGGCCGACTGTCCGAGTTGGAGCCCGTCGACTACACGGTCGGCCTGAGCGACGAACAGTGGGATCGGATGATCCGCGTGCATCTGTACGGGACCTTCCACGGAACGCGCGCCGCGTTGCGCCACATGACTCCGCGTCGCACGGGCTCGATCGTGAACATCTCGTCGATCCTCGGTCTTCGCCCGGCACCCGGTGCGCCGCATTACAGCGCCGCCAAAGCGGGCATCATCGCGCTGACGAAGTCGACCGCCCAAGAGGTGGCGCCGTTCGGTGTTCGGGTGAACGCCGTGTGTCCCGGGTGGGTGGACACACCGTTGTTGGCGCCCTTCGACGAGATCACCCGTGCGGCGATCGTCATGCAGACGCCCGTGGGTCGGATGGCCCGACCGGAGGAGCTCGCCGAGGTCGTGCGGTTCCTCGCCGGGCCGGAGTCCTCCTACTGCGTGGGTGAGGTCTTCCCCGTGTCGGGAGGGTGGGTCTGATGCCGACCGTTTTCAGCCTCATCATCGAGGGCCGGATCCCCGGCACCTTCGTCTGGCGCGACGATCGTTGCGTCGCGTTCATGTCGATCAATCCGATGGCCCCCGGACACACCCTCGTGGTGCCCATCGCCGAGGTCGACCACTGGGTCGACGGTGACCCCGAACTGATCGCGCACCTGTTCGAGGTCACTCGGATCATCGGAGTGGCCCAGAAGGCGGCCTTCGGATGCGAGCGGGTCGGAGTGATCCTGGCCGGCTACGAGGTGCCCCACACGCACGTGCACGTCATCCCCACCAACGACATGCGCGAACTGTCCTTCGCGAACGCCGCCGCCACGGTCGATCGCGACGATCTGGAAGCGGCGGCCGAGGCCATTCGCGCGCAACTACGACGCTCCGGTCACGAACACGTCGTCTGACCGCCGCGATCAGGTCGACTCGACGAGCGAAGGATCGTTGTTGCGAACGGAGTTCACCGCGGTTCCCACGTCACGCGGTCGCAGGATCGAATCGTCCGCGGGCACCATCAATTCGACGAGCCGGTCGGTCGGTGTGCCGTTCGGTCCGACGGACAGCCAGTCGCTCCAGTCGGACTCCTCGAGGATCACCGGCATCCGGTCGTGAACGGGTGACATCGTGGCGTTGGCCGCGGTGGTGATGACGCAACACGAGTGCAGCACCGGAACCCCGTCTCCGGCCGACGGATCCCGCCACGACGCCCACAGTCCCGCCACGGCGAGCGGGCGTCCGTCGCGACGGGTGACGTAGACCGGACGTTTGGGACCCTTGGGGTCGACGCCGACGGTGCGCCATTCGTAGAAGCCGTCCATGGGGATGATGCAACGTTTCGTCGGAACGGACGACCGGAAGGAGGGTTTCTCCAGCACCGTTTCGGATCGGGCGTTGATGAGGCGAGCGGCACCGGACGCGTCTTTGGCCCAGCTCGGAACGAGTCCCCATTGGAAGCGTCCGAGCCGTCGGGTCCCCTTGCTGTCGAGGGCCACCGCCATGATGCGCGAGGTCGGTGGCACGTTGTAGTTCGGGTGGAAGTCGTCGAAGAGGGTCGGGCTCGGTGGTTCAGCCCCGAAGACCTCGGCGACCGCCTCGGGAGAGGTGAGCGACGTGAATCGACCGCACATGGTTCTCACGGTAACCGCAATCGGGTGACCGCGATCCGGCTCTAGTACGGTGACGAACGTCGTTCGAACCCACACAGGAGGGACCTCATGTCGCCCACGGCCACCGACGCCACCAACGCACCGGTCGATCTCGGTTTCGCGGCTTTCGACGCCGACAACCATTACTACGAAGCCGAGGACGCGTTCACCCGGCACATCCCTCGTGACATGGCCAAGCGCTGCATGCAGTGGGCCGAGATCGACGGCAAGAGGCGGCTACTGGTCGGCGGTCGGGTGAACCGTTTCATTCCGAACCCCACCTTCGATCCGGTATCCAAGCCCGGCGCCCTCGATGCCTATTTCCGCGGACAGGTCGCCGGCGACGACATGCGCAAGCTGTTCGGTGAGCTCGATCCCATCAGCCCCGCCTATCGCAACCGTGACGCCCGTGTCGCGCTGATGCGCGAACAGGGGTTGGAGGGCGCGATGTTCTTCCCCACGTTGGCGGTGGGAATGGAGGAATCACTGCGTCACGATCCGGTCGCCTTGTGCGCCGCCTTCCGCGCGTTCAATCGCTGGCTCGAGGAGGACTGGGGATTCGCGTACCAGAACACGATCTACGCCGCGCCCTACATCACCTTGGCCGATCCGCAGTGGGCGGTCGAGGAGGCGGACTGGGCGATCTCCAAGGGCGTCAAGGTGGTCGTGATGCGCACGTCGCCGGCGATCGACCCCGCCGGCGGCACCCGCTCCCCCGGCGACGCCGTCTTCGACCCGTTCTGGGCCCGTCTGGCCGAAGCCGACGTCGCGGTCGCGTTCCATTCCGGTGACGCGGGTTACGGCAAGTACATCGACGATTGGGAACCCTTCGGCGACTTCGAGGCGTTCAAGTCCTCACCCATGCGCGTCATGACGAGTGATCGCGCGCCCTTCGACATGTTCGCCGTTCTGGTGTGTCACGGCGTTTTCTCCCGCCATCCCAGGTTGCGCACGGCCTCCATCGAGGCCGGAGCCGATTGGGTGCCGAATCTGGTGAAGAAGTTCAAGAAGGCGTATTCCCAGCAACCCTTCATGTTCTCCAAGGATCCGGTGGAGCAGTTCCGCGAGCACGTGTGGGTGGCACCGTTCTACGAGGACGACATCGACCTGCTGGCCGAGGTGCTCGGTGTCGATCGACTGTTGTTCGGCAGCGACTATCCGCACGCGGAGGGACTGGCGGTGCCCACCCGTTTCGTGCACGACATCGCGAACTTCTCCCCCGATGCCGTGCGACGCATCATGCGCGAGAACGCGCGCGAGTTCCTCGCACTGGGCGGAGTCTGATCATGGTGATGCCGAAGGTGGGTCCCGGAGGTCTGGGGATCATCGAAACCATGATGGGATTCCCCGATCCCGACCCCCGTCGTCTCTACGAGTTCTTCCGCGGGAACATCCGCGACAAGGAGAGCAAGGAGACGATGTTCCCGGTCGAGTACCTCTTCAAGCAGAACGTGCCGGGTGCCCTGACCGAGGACATCGATCCCGTCGAGGTGGCCATCAACACCATGGATCACTTCGGCATCGATCGCTCGATGATCGGCATCGAGGGTGACCCCGGCGTGCGGGCGTTGACCGAGTATCCCGAGCGGTTCATCCCGTCCTGCAGCGCCGATGCCAACAACGGCGTCGACGAGGTGCGCAAGATCCGTCGTCTGCACGACGAGCACGGGTTGAAGGCGGTGGGTACTTTCCCCGCCGGTTGCACGCCGCAGGTGCCCATCGACCACGCGCGTTGGTATCCGATCTACTCGGTGTGCGCCGAGTTGGGCATCCCGATCTTCGTGTGTGCCGGAATCCCCGGCCCCCGAGTTCCGAGCATGTGCCAGCACGTCGAACTGCTCGACATCGTGTGCTACGACTTCCCCGAGCTCAAGATCGTGACCCGCCACGGGTGTCAACCCTGGACGGAGTTGATGGTGAAGTTGATGCTGAAGTGGCCGAACCTCTACTACTCCACCAGTGCGTTCGCTCCGAAGCACTACGACCCTCGCATCATCGACTACGCCAACACCCGTGGCGCCGATCGCGTGATCTACGCGGGCTATTGGCCGATGGGTCTCACCTACGAACGCATCATGGGCGACATGCCCCACGTTCCCTTCAAGGACGACGTGTGGCCCAAGTTCCTGCGCGAGAACGCTCTGAAAGTGCTCGGACTTCCCGACGTGCCATGAACCCCGGCCGACCGTCGCACGTTCGGTGGTTGGTCGTTGGCGTGGTGCTGTCGTCGCTTTTGCTTCCGTCGTTCGGTGGTGCGACCTCGGTCGGTGCAGCCGAAGACAGGGGCACAGGTTCCCGACTGTTCGCGGCGAACCTCTTCGTACGGATGATCGCCTCGCAGGTTCTGGCTGTGGACGGCGACGCGGTCTCCGTCGGTGTGGTGGACGTGGGTGGGACTCCCTTCGGCGCCGTGCGGCAACGCGGCGCCACCGAACCCGCACTTTCGACCGACACCCCGTTTCGAATCGCCAGCGTCAGCAAGACGGTCACCGCCACCGCGGTGCTGTCGCTCGTCGATGACGGATCGATCGCGCTCGACGACCGGCCCTTGGTGGCCCTTCTCGAACGCCGGGGCATTCCCTGCTCGTCGAACGGCATCTCGGAGATCCGGGTGCGGGACCTTCTGGCCCACACCTCCGGCTTCGACTCGGGTCGTGAGTGGTTCTTCGACGAGGTGGTCGTCGACACCCGCGAGCTACTCGGGCGGTTCTGCGCGAGCGGTCTTCGGACGGCGCCCGGGACCTCCTATCGGTACGGCAACGTCAACTACCTGCTCCTGGGTTGGTTGATCGAGGATGTGACGGGCCAGAGTTATGCCCGAGCCGTCGAATCGTTGCTTCTCGAGGCGAACGACCTCGACTCGTTCACGTTCCGGACCGCGTCGTCCCGGGAACCGGGAGAGCCCTCGTACTACGTGAATCCCGGGTCCAACTACATGGAACTGTTGGGGGCCGCGGGTGCGTGGTCCGCCTCGGCGACCGACCTGGCCCGCTTCGCGGACGTCCTCGCGTCGAGTGCCAACGGTCGAGGACATCTGAGTCCCCGGATGTGGGCGGCGATGCGACAGCCCGCGAGATCGTCGTCCGGCGGATCGTCGTGGGGATACGGACTCGGGGTGCGCTTGTTCTCCGCGGGAGGTTGGGGTCACACGGGTTCCATCGAATCGATCAAGGCACTGTTGATCGGCTTTCCCGATGGAGGCTCGGTGGCCGTCTTGATCGACGGCGAACGACCGGAGAGAACCGACGACCTGGTCGACATCGTGTCGGAGGCATGGTGGATGACGCACCACGTGGGATACGTGATCGCGATCCCGCCGACCTGAGTCAGGACCGTGGGGACGACACGCTGTAGGTCAGCGAACCGCGGGCCAGTGGTTTGCCCGACGTGCGACCGTGAACGCTCGCCTCACAGAACACGATCGACCGACCACGTTTGACGACGATGCCCTCGGCGACGGCGTCCTCCTTCACCAGCGCGGACAGATACTGCACGTGCATGTCGATCGTGCTGAAACCGACCTCCGGTCCGTAGGCCGATCCGATGGCGGGCACGACGACGGCATCGACGAGCGTGGCGATGGCGCCACCATGAACGATGCCCATGGGCTGTTCCAGTTCGGGCTTGAACGGCAGGATCATCCGGCAGTAGTCGAGGCGCACGGCCTCCACGCGCAGACCGACGAGTTTGGGGAAATAGACCCGGTCCCATTGCCCGAACCGCAACCAGCGTTCCTCGACGTCGGCCGGTAGCTTCGCGAAGTCCTCCTCGGCGTGATTCATCGCCACACTGTGTCACGTGCTCCCCCGTCGGGGCAGAATGCGCGGGTGGAGCGGATTCGACACGACCGGGTGCTGTTGCCCGAACGGGGTCTCGGTCCGGCGACGATCACCGTCGACGGGGGACGCATCGTGGCCGTCGAGCCGGAACACACGCGCGGGCCGGAACACACGTGCGGAGACGGAGACGGGTGGGAGCCGGGCACGATCCTCGCACCGGCGTTCGTGGACCTGCAGGTGAACGGCGTGGACGACGTCGACGTGTGGTCGACGGCGCTCGACCGGGACGACGAGCGCTGGGATCGGTTGGAGCAACTGCTCGTCGATCGCGGGGTGGGCACATGGTGTCCGACGCTCGTGACCGCGTCCACGGGCAAGTACGGCCCCGCGATGGACTACCTGGCGGGCCGGACCCGCCGCGCGGACCGCCCGACCATCGCCGGTGTGCATCTGGAGGGTCCGTTTCTCGGTTCGTCGACCGGGGCCCATCGTGCCGAGTTGGTGACGTTCCCGACCTCGGACTTCTTCGACGCGTTGCCCGTGGTGCCCGCGATCGTAACCATGGGTGCCGAGCACGAGGGCGTCCCGAGCGTGATCCGAGAACTCGTCCGCCGCGGTGCGGTGGTCTCGATCGGTCACACCCGCCCGGAACGCCGTGGTTACGAGGAAGCGGTGGCGGCGGGAGCCCGCATGGTGACGCACCTCCACAACGCGATGAGCGGGTTGGCGCACCGCGAGCCCGGCCTGGCCGCGTGGGCGTTGAACGACGATCGCGTCGTGGTCGGTCTCATCGCCGACGGTGTGCACGTTCATCCCGACATCGTGCGCCTCACGTTTCGTTGCAAGCCGACCGCGGTCGCTCTGGTCACCGATTCGGTGGCGTGGCGAAGTGGTCGCGCCGGACCGGTGGACATGACACTCGTGGACGGAGCCCCTCGCCTACCCGACGGCACGTTGGCGGGCAGCGCCACCACCATGTCGGACAGCCTGCGGGTGTGTCGTTCCGCCGGAGTCCCTCTGGAGGACGCGTTGCGGGCCGCGACCTCCACGCCGGCCCGGGTGATCGGACGCGAGGACGTGGGTGCCATCCGCGTGGGTGCACGGGCGGACCTGGTGGCGTTGGACGACGACCTCGACGTGGTCGGGGTCTGGCTCGGCGGCGCACGACTGCGTTGATTCCGCGGGTGTCGCTACCCTGACCGCCATGCAGATCGTCTCGGCTCTTTTCGTGGAGAACTTCGCCATGCGCCAGGCCCCCGGGCCGAGCACCCGAATCGACATCACCGGAGCCATGTTCTCCATGGCCTCCCCGTCGCCGGTGCCCGTCACCCTCGATCCGCACCTGATCGCCCTCATCCATTGCGCGCCACATCAGAGTGGTGCCGGCGTGTTCGAGGTCGTGTTCCGTCGGGGGATGAACGAGGGCGACGAGCAGATCGCGCGCAACGTGAGCCCCTTCACCGTGGAACCCGGAAAGTTCACCTATCGCCTCGTGAAGGCGGAACTGGAGTTCACCGAGTACGGCCAGATCTTCGCCCATTGTCGGGTGGATCACGGTCCCTGGCACCTGGTGCCGTTCACCCTCTTGCCGCCCGCCTGATCGACGGGGATCCCGCGGGTCGTCGGGTCGTCGGGGCCCGCGGATTACAGTCGGGGCGTGCCGACTTCACTGGATCCGACCACCGATCGTGCCGCCGTCGATATCGCTCGCGGCCTGGCCATGGATGCCCCGTTGGCGGTCAAGAGCGGGCATCAGGGCACCGCGATGTCGTTGGCTCCGCTGGCCCACGTCCTGTACAGCCGCGTGATGAAGCACGATCCGTCGGATCCGTCGTGGGCCGATCGCGACCGCTTCGTGTTGTCCGCCGGTCATGCGTCGATCCTGCAGTACTCGATGCTCTTCCTGCAGGGCTACGGATTGTCGATCGACGACTTGAAGGCTTTCCGTCAGTGGGGATCGGCGACGCCCGGACATCCCGAGGTCGGTCACACGCCCGGCGTCGAGGTCACCACCGGTCCGCTCGGACAGGGAATCGCCAACGCGGTGGGTCTGGCGATGGCCGAACGTCACCTGCGCGCGCGGTTCGGGTCCGACATCTGCGATCACCACACGTGGGTGATCGCCGGCGACGGATGTCTGATGGAGGGTGTCAGCCACGAGGCGGCGTCGTTCGCCGGACACCAGAAGTTGTCGCGTCTCGTGGTGGTGTTCGACGACAACGGCATCACCATCGACGGCGGCACCGGCCTCACGTGCAGTGACGACGTCGCCAAGCGATTCGAGTCCTACGGTTGGTCGGTGCGTTCGCTCGGTGAGATCGGCGAGGACCTCGACGCGTTGGAGAACGCCCTCCTCGACGCGCGTGATTCCACCGACGACCGACCGAAACTGTTGATCCTGCGCACGAAGGTGGGTGTCCCCTCCCCGGACTGGACCGGCAAGCACGAGGCTCACGGCAACCCGTTCACGGCCGAGCACGTCTCGCGCACCAAGGCCGTCATGGGTATCCCCGACGAGCCGTTCTGGGCGCCGGAGTCCGTGGTCTCGGCCGTGCGAGCGGGTGCGGCGCGGTGTCGCGCCGAGCGCGAGGTGTGGTCGGCCCGCGCCGCGGGTCATTCCGCATGGACCGCTTTCGTGAACGGACCGAGCGCCGGTTGGATCGACGCTCTTCCCGTCTTCGAACGAGGAGAGTCGATCGCCACGCGCGTGGCGATCCAGAAGGCGTTCGACGCGGTCCTCGCCGACGTTCCCGGGCTCCTCTCGGGTTCGGCCGACCTCACCGGCAACACCGGAACGAAGTTGTCGGGTCAGAGCGCCGCCTCCCCCGCCACTCCCGACGGACGACAGGTGTACTACGGCATTCGCGAGCACGCCATGGGATCGATCATGGTGGGCATGGCTCTGCACGGTGGACTGTTGCCCGTGGGCGGAACGTTCTTCGTGTTCTTCGACTACATGAAGCCGCCGGTGCGTCTGGCGGCGTTGTCGCGCGCGAAGTGCATCTTCGTGTTCAGCCACGATTCGGTCGGTGTGGGCGAGGACGGACCCACGCACCAGCCGATCGAACATCTGGCCGCGTTGCGCGCCATTCCCGATCTGCAGGTGATCCGACCGTGTGACGCCAACGAGACGTCGCAGGCGTTGCGCGCGGCCATCGAACACGACGGCCCGACGGCCTTGGTGCTCAGTCGCCAGAATCTTCCGGTCGTCTCCGACGGGTCCGCCGTGACGTTGGGTGCCGCGGTGTTGCGCGAAGGTACCGACGTGTGCCTCGTGGCCACGGGAAGCGAGGTGGCGGTGGCGCTGGCGGCGGCCGACCGTCTGGCCGAGTCGGGTGTCTCGGCGCGGGTCGTGACCATGCCGTCGTGGGATCGCTTCGAGGCCACGCGTCGCGCGGATCGCGCGCGGGCCGAGGCGATTCTTCCGACCGGCATGACGACCGTGTCCATCGAGGCCGGAGCGACGCTCGGCTGGCACAAGTACGCCGACGAGTGCGTCGGAATCGACCGTTTCGGCGCGAGCGCGCCGGGTGGTGTGGCGTTGGCCAATCTGGGCATCGAGGCCGGCAACGTGGTGCGCGTGGTCACGGATCTTCTCGGACGCGGAGCCTCGGCCTGAACGACATGTCCGACACCGCCCGCCTCCATCGTCTGTACTCCGAGCAGGGTCAGAGTCCCTGGCTCGACAATCTGCGCCGCGATCTGATCGTCGGTGGCGGTTTGGCCGCCGTGCGGGATTCGGGTGTTCGTGGTCTCACGTCGAATCCCACCATCTTTCAAAAGGCCATCCAGGGTTCGGCCGACTACGACGCTCAGTTCGCCTCGTTACGTGGCTCCGGCCACTCCGTGATCGAGAGTTACTGGGAGATGGTTCTCACCGACATCCGGGGCGCCCTCGACGTGTTCGCTCCCCTGTACGTGTCCAGCGACGGAGGCGACGGCTTCGTGAGCGTGGAGGTCGATCCGAATCTGGCCCATGACGGCGAGGGAACCCTCGCGGCGGCGCGCGCCCTGTGGGACCGGGTGGATCGACCCAACCTGATGGTCAAGATCCCCGGCACCGTCGAGGGCCTGCCCGCCATCCGGCGGATGATCGCCGAGGGTCGCAACGTGAACGTGACCCTGATCTTCGGCCTCGACCGTTACCAGAAGGTGATGGACGCCTACATCGAGGGTCTCGAGGACCGCGTGGCGTCCGGGCTCGACGTTTCGCGTGTCGCGAGTGTCGCATCGTTCTTCATCAGTCGAGTCGACAGTGAGGTCGACAAGCGACTCGAGGCCACGGGTACTCCGGAGGCGCTTGCCGAGCGGGGTAAGGCGGCCGTGGCCCAGGCGAAGCTGGCCTACGAGGCTTTCGCCCGCACCTTCTCCGGGGCCCGCTGGGAGGCCCTCGCCGCCCGTGGTGCGCGGGTGCAGCGTCCGTTGTGGGCGTCGACCAGCACGAAGAACCCGTCGTATCCCGACACTCTCTACGTGGACGAACTCATCGGTCCGTTCACCGTGAACACCCTGCCCGATGCCACCGTGGACGCGTTCGCCGACCACGGCACCGTCGCCCGTCGTATCGACGTCGATGTCGACGAGAGTCACCGCGTGTGGTCGGCTCTCCCCGGCCTCGGTGTCGACATGGACGACGTGGCCGCGCGACTCGAGGCCGAGGGCGTGGCGTCGTTCCGAAAGAGTTTCGACGAGTTGCTCGACGCTCTGAGCGCCAAGCAACCGTCACTCTGACTCATTCACCGATGAGGTGGATGGCCTTCTCGATGGAACGTCGCGCCTGCGACAGTGTCTTGTCGACGGCGGGTCGTCCTTGGCGACGCGCCGACGCCTCGCGAAGCACGTCGAACTGAACGTCGTCCAGTCGCGACAGGACCTCGCGCAGATCCGCCGCGATCTCGTCGAGGCGTTCGCGTTGGCGCGCATCGAGTTCGTCGGAGGGTTCGGAGATCATCGGGCGACTCCCTTGGTGCGGGCGGGCAGGATCGTGTCGCGGACGATGTCGACCGGGTGGCGCACCGGGAGGCCCGCCGACGCGAGGAACATCGAACATCCCGGATTGGCCGACGCCACCACGATGTCGGAGCGTCCGGCGCGGGCGGATTCGATGACGGCCACCTTCCGGTCCCGTACCTCCTCGGCGAGCCGCGGATGAAGGAGCGAGTACGCGCCTCCCGCGCCACAGCACAGGCCGTCGTCGGTCAATTCGATCACATCCGCCCGATCACGCAGAACGCGTCGCGTGGCGCCGTGCACCTTCTGGACGTGCCGATGGTGGCACGGGTCCTGGATGACGACGGTGGGGGTCTCGGAACGTGTGGGTGCGAGGAGGGGGGCGATGTCGTCTCGATCCATCAACGTGGCCAGCCACTCCACCGCGTCGACCACCCGCGCCGAGAACATGCGTGCCTCGTCGGTGTCGAGAAGTCGGCCGTACTCCTTCATCGCCGCGCCACAGCCGGCCGAATCAACGATGATCGGTGCGTGTCCGGGCATGGAGCGCATGGTGCGCTCGGCCAGTCGGACGCTCTCGTCGTGCATGCCCGCGTGGGTGTGCAGGGCCCCGCAACATGATCCTTCCGGACCCGGTATTCCGTGGCGGAGACCCACCCGTTCGGCGAGTTCGGCGACGGAACGGTGTGTTCCCCGTTGCCAGACGTCCATCACGCAGCCCGTCAGGATCCAGACGTCGGGTTCGCCCGTCACCGCGCGCAGTGGAGCATCGTTGCGCCAGCTCAATCGCGGCAATCCCATCCGACGGGGAACGAGGCGCAGACGTTGGGCCACGGCGAGCAACGGACGGGACCACAGGAGCAGTCGATGGTGGCGCAGGAGGGACAGGCCGACACGAAGCCAGCGGGGGCTCACCCGGCCCGTGCGGGCGAGATCGGTCTTGGCTCCCTCGATCATGCGTCCGTACGGAACGCCACTCGGACACGCGGGTTCGCAGGCCCGACATTGGATGCAGGTGTCGAGGAACGTCACCGATTCGGCGTCCAGACGGAGGTGGCCGTCGGCGACGCCCTTCATGATGGCGATGCGACCGCGAGGCGACAGGGCCTCCTCCCCCGTCGCGCGAAAGGTGGGGCAGTGCGGAAGGCACAAACCACAACCCACGCAGGTGGCGATGTCGTCGGGCGACACGGAGGCGAGTCGGCTCGACGTCACGTCATCACGGTAGTCGCCGTTGTGACGTGACCGGCGGAAGCGTCCACCCGTCGAAACCGCATAAGGTTCCTCCATGCCCAGCACTCCGGATTTTCTCGCGGCGGTTCGCACCAGCACCGACGAACTTCGTCGTCTCGCTCGTTCCACCCACGACACCATCGTTCCGGACTGTCCCGGCTGGCTGGGGCGCGACGTGGTGGCCCACCTGGGTCGGGTCTACGCGAGCGTCACCGCCATCGTCGATGCCCGGGCCTCGGGTCCGGTGGATCCGGGTGATGCGGGGGTCGCTCCGGTGGGGGCGGCGATCATGGAGTGGATCGACGAACGATGCGAGGCCATGATCGAGGCGATCTCGGGTATCGCGTCCGACGAGCGGGTGTGGACCTGGTCGGACGACCACACCGGTGGTTTCTACCACCGACGAATGGCCCACGAGACCGCGGTGCACGTGTGCGACCTTCAGCGCGCGATCGCCGTCACCGTCACGATGGATCGGGACCTGGCGTGCGACGGAATCGACGAGGCCTACGGTCTGATCCTGCCGTTCGGTATGAAGAGACGGAACCGTGAGTTTCCGTCCTCGACTCTGCATCTCCATTGCACCGATGGCCCGGGCGAGTGGATGATCGTCCCGCGTGGGGACACGGTGGAGGTTCGACACGAGCATGCCAAGGGTGACGTGGCATGGCGGGGGCCGGCCGTGGGTCTGTTGTTGGCGGCGTGGGGACGACGTCACACGGGAGTGGTGGGCTTCGGCGATCCGCGGGCGTCCGAGGAGTGGTACAGCCTCGGAGTCTGATCAGGCGGCGATCCAGGTTCGCGTGTCGGTGCCCGCCCAGTAGGCGACGCGCTTCTCGGCTTCGGACCGCGCGGATTCGTCGGTGACGGACGCCCGGACACGCATCACGGTGGCCACCAACAATCGCAATTCGGCGATCCCCCGGGTCAGAGCGTCGTCGGTGTGGTCGGTTCCGTATCCGTCGGCGAACGCGGAGTACGTGCCGGCCCGTCCTCCCCAACGCTCCTCCCATCGCAGGAGGGGGGCGTGATCCCATGCGGGTCGTGACAATGAGAGCAAGTCCCAGTCGAGGACGACGGTGCGACCGGTGCGTCGGTCCACCACCACGTTGCCCGGATGCAGATCCCCGTGCACCACGACCGCGCCGTCGAGACCCTCGGCGAGGTGAGGGAGCACCCACCGGAGCCGCTCGTGCGCCGTGCTCAGAATGGCCCGCCATTCGGGCGCGAGGCTCGCCGAGAGGTCGTCGAGCGTCGCGGCCACGTCCCACCATGCGAATCGAGCGGCCACGGGAAGTGGATGCACGCCCGACAGCCGGCTCGGATCGACGCGGTGCAGTGCGCGGGTCATTCTGCCGACCTCCGTCCAGTCGGGATCGGCCGTGGGGTCGTGGTCGATGTGCTCCCAGGTGGTGGCCCACAGTTCGGGGTCGATGTCGGGATCGACGAACGAACGGACGTCGTACGGAACGGGAACCCGAAGCCCGAGGTCGGTGAGAACACGCGATGCGTTCAGGGCCGCCACGGGGTCGGTCGTCGGACGACAGATCCGGATCGCGCACGGGCCCGCTCGATAGACGGCGTTCATGCTCACGCGTTCGAGACGTGGTTCGGGTAGATCGAGTTGCTCGGCGACGCGGCGCGCCAACCGTTCGGCGCGCAGGATGCGGCTCGGATCCCCGGCGAGCACGGGAGACGCGACGAGGGGTTCGACGTCGGTCATCGCACGGTCATCGGCCCGGCAGGTGGCCGGCACCGGGATTCAGGCGTCGATCGGGGTCGAACGACGACAACAGTCGATGATGAATGCCCGCGATGGCCGGGTCGATGCTCCGTTCGGGCTGCTTCTCATCGGAGTGGATCACCCCGACTCCGACCTCGGCCAGGACCCGCCCGACGCGGGCGGACACGTGCTCGACGATCCGGCTCGGTGGCACGGACCAACGGTGCGGTCGACGACCGGGCTCCGGCTCCTCGTCCACCTCCTCCGTCGCGAATCCGTGGCGACGCAGGTCGAGCACGGTGGAGTCGATGTCGCTCGGGTGACCCTCGAGGCACACCCACGCCTCGCGTCCGTCCCACAGGATGGACGACGGGCGATGCAGACGCGTGATCAGTTCGACGACTCTCGTGGTCGACAGGTCGACGAGCCGGAACCACCGTGTCGCGGGAGGTATCGGACGGGTTCGCAACGTCACCTCGGCCAGCGCTCCGAGTCGACCGTGCGCGCCGACGACGAGGCGGCAGAGATCGAAGCCACTCACGTTCTTCACCGTGGGGCCCCCACCCTTCACGATGTCGCCCCGTCCGTCGACCATGTGCACCTCGAGCAACGATTCGCGAAGGTGGCCGCGTCCGAGACGCAGGTGATCGTTCCAGCCGGTGGCCACGGCTCCCCCCACCGTGCCCGAGGCGTGACGACGCTGTCCGAGGTTGACGTACTGACCGCGTGCGCGCAGAGTCTCGTCGAGCTCGGCCACGGACGTCCCCGCTCCGCAGGAGACCGTCATCTCGTCGGGTTGGAACGAATCGACTCCCGCGGGAGCGCTCACGACTCGGATCCGGTCGGGCGCCCCGACGCGCGAGCCGGCTCCCCGGACCCAGACCTCTCCGTTCGCGCCGATTTCCTCGGCGAACACGGCCGTGCGCGGGTTCACACCCACAGTCCCTCGACATGGGCGTGAGCGTCACCGCAACCGGCCGGGCTGGGGAGAACCTTGAAGGGATTGGCCAGACCCAACGGATC
>WLEG01000180.1 GCA_009704425.1 Actinomycetota bacterium
CGGGGACGGGGGCGGCCGCGGTGTCCGCCGCCGATTCGGTCGGGGCAGGCTCTTCGCCGGCCGTGGAGGCCGCGACGGGCGGAGCCGGAGGACGCGGCGGCAACTTCTTGGCCGGACGCGTGGGACGCAGCGGCTTGGGTGCGTGGTTCGACCCGGCCTCGACTCCGAACGCCGTGGCGATCTGCGGCAACAAGGCGGCGAGGCGTTCGACGGTCTTGGTGAGTTCGGCCGGCACGGTCTCGGGCTTGGAGGTGATGGAGACCTGGGAGCGGATGGGGGTGAAGGCGGCGGCCTCGAGCACGGCCACCCAGCGATCGGCCAACGCGTCGGCGGTGAGGTTCGCCGTGGCGGCCTCGGCCAAGCGACGACCGAGATCGACCGGGAAGATCGCTCCGGCCTTGGGTGGCTGTCCGGCGAGCTTCAACGCGCGGACGATGCGTCCGACACCGAGGTTCGCCTCGATGTCGGAGAGCCAGTTCTGGTACTCCTCCTCGGTGCGTGCCACCAGGCCGGCCTTCATCTCGGCGATGAGGTCACGACACGCTTCGGAACGTTCGATCACCGCGTCGTTCGCGGAGGCGACGATGCTGCGCAGATCGCGCAGGTCGAGTTGGGCCAGGTCGCGCTTGGCGGCCTCGGCGCGGTCGAGCCAGTCGGCCACCCGCAGACGGGGCAACAGGTTCTCGGCCATCTGCAACACGCTCTGTTCGGGCATCGTGGGCTTGCCCTCGGCGGCCAAGGCGGCGTTGGCTTCCTTCAGTCGCTGGCGGACCGTCTGCATCCCCTGGAGCGCCAACTCGGCGATGGGGCGCTGGTTCTCGGGGATCTCGGACAGCACGGCCTTGCGATGCGTGTTGTTGGCGCGCAGACGCTTGGCCTTGGGGCGCTGGGGCAGTTCCGGCGGGGCCTCGAAACGGGGACGACGGGGACCCCGATCGCGACGTTCGCCATCGGCGGGCCGACCGTCGCCGCGAGGTGCGCGATCACGACGTTCGCCTCGTTCGCCTCGTTCGCCACGATCACGACGGTCGCCGCGGTCACGGCGATCGCCGCGGTCGCCGCGGTCGCCGCGGTCGCCGCGCTCACCACGGTTCTTCCTGGCCAGCTGCTGCGTCACCGGTTCGAAGGGCTTGTCCTGACCGATGAGGGCGATCGTCTCGATCTTGGCCACCTTCACACGGGCCTGCACGACGCCGATGATTGTCATGCCGTCGATGTCGGCCTCGGCCTCGACCTTGATGACGTCGCCGGTCTTGGCGCCCGTGGGCAGGATGGTGCCGTCGAGGACACCCTTGGGCTCACGGGCACCGGCGGCGCGCCAGGTCCAGGTTCCGTCGGGGCGCGAACTGGTCAACTCGATCTCGATGCGGCGGGGCATGGTTCCGCACACTATCGGGCTACCGTGGACCCGTGCCGATCTACGCATTGGGAGACCGTGTTCCGACCATTCATCCGGATGCCTACGTGCATCCCGACGCCGTCATCATCGGCTCGGTCACCATCGGGGCCGGCAGCTCGGTGTGGCCGTGCGCCGTTCTCCGTGGCGACGACGGCGAGATCACCATCGGCGAACGCACCAGCATCCAGGACGGTTGCGTCCTGCACACCACGTACATCTTCCCGACGATCGTCGGCGACGACTGCGTGATCGGCCACATGGTCCACCTGGAGGGCTGCACCATCGAGAACGGATCGTTGGTGGGCAACGGCTCCATCGTGATGCACAAGGTCGTCGTGCGCGCCGGCGCCGTGGTGGGGGCGAATTCGGTTCTGCTGAACGGCACCGAAGTGCCGTCTGGTGCACTGGCGGTGGGTTCACCCGCCGTGATCAAGCCCGACAAGGCCCGTCCGGCCGAGATCAAGTTGGGATCGGACTCGTACGTGGCCCGCGCCCGGATCTACCGCGAGAAGCTTCGTCGCATCGACTGACGAACGCAGAACGGTCATGGCTCTCACCATTCGCGTCTCCGTCTCGGTCACGGACGTGGAATGGGTGTCGGATCTCTTGTGGGGTCTCGGGGTGGTGGCGATCGAGGAGTTGCCCGGAGTCGACGAAACGTCCACCCTGCGCACCTCGATGGGGGAGGACCGCGAAGCGGTTCGACGAGCCATGGATTCGCTCCCGCTCGCTCTCGACTGGTCCTTCGAGTTGGTCGACGACCGCACGGTGGACACGTGGCGGGATCACGTGCGTCCCTTCGAGGTGGGTGAGACCTTGTTGGTGGTGCCGGCGTGGAACGTCGAACCGGTGGCCGACGGCGCGCGCACGCGGGTGACGATCGAGCCCGGAGCGACGTTCGGTATGGGTGATCACCCGACGACCCGCGGCTGCCTCGAGTTGCTCGAAAGAACGAACGTGCGCGGGCTGTCCGTTCTCGACGTCGGTTGCGGTAGCGGAATTCTGGGCATCGTCGCGTTGATGAGAGGCGCGCGGCTCGCCCACGGCGTCGACATCAACCCCGCGAGCGTCGAAGTGTCGCGATTCAACGCGGATCTCAACGGTGTGGGGGATCGGTGGACGGTGTCGCAGGAGCATCCGCACGACGAGCACGACCTCGTGTTCGCCAACATCCTCGCGCCGGTGCTGATCGACCTCTCCGAGGAGATCACCCGTCGCGTGTCCGCCATGGGAGTGCTGATCCTGAGCGGCGTCCTGGATGGACGGTACGAGCACGTGCTCGAGGAGTATCCGGACTTCGTCGTGTCGGATCGACTGGTCATCGACGGCTGGGCGTCGTTGATGCTCACGCGCCGTTAGGCGCCCGCCAACACGTCGATCTCCTCGCGCGTCGGTAACGAGGGCACCGCCCCCTTGCGGGTGGCCGCCAGGGCTCCGGCCGCCGCGGCCCGACGGGCGGCCGTGCCGATGTCGGCGCCCTGGCTGAGCGCGGCCGCCAACGCTCCGCAGGCGGCGTCGCCGGCTCCGGTGGTGTCGACGGCGCGCACCGCGAACGGGGGGACGTCGATCTCCTCGTCGCGGGTGACGATGCGCATACCCCGGGCGCCCAACGTGACGATGACGACCGAGACACCGCTGTCGAGCAGCGCCGAGGTTCCACCCAGGAGTCCGAGCTCGTGTTGATTCGGGGTGATCACGTCGACCAGTTGCAGCAACGAGCGCGACAACGTCGCCGCCGGTGCGGGGTTGAGGATCGTGCGGGCCCCACCGGCGCGTCCGATCGCCATGGCGGCCTCCACCGAATCGAGAGGAACCTCGAGTTGGCACAACACCACGCGGGCCCGCGACAACACGTCGCGGTGGGCGTCGACGACGCCGATGCCGAGTCGGGCGTTCGCCCCCGGCACCACCACGATGGAGTTCTCGGCCGCCCCGTCGACGTTGATGAGCGCGCGCCCGGTGGGTGCGTCGACGTCGGTGACGAACGACGCCACGCCCTCGGCGACCATCAGGCTGTGCAGCGTGTCACCGGCATGATCCGAACCCAGACAGGTGATGAACGCCGTGTCGGCGCCGGCCCGCGACGCGGCGACCGCTTGATTGAGGCCCTTGCCTCCGGCGTGTTCGGCGTACTCGGAGCCGAGCACGGTTTCGCCGGGTCCGGGAAGGCGGTCGACGGTGGCGACGAGGTCGAGATTGCTGCTGCCGACGACGACCACGTCGTAGGAATGCAACCCACCGGTCATGAGGACATTGAATCCGTGACGGAGGCGGAGGCGCAACCCGAGCTGATCAACGCCCGACCACCCGAAGGAGCGGATCGAGATCTAGGCGGTCGACGGCCGGCAGGTACACGCGGGCGGCGTCGTTGCGGAACTTGGCGCAGAGTTCGGGCCGGAAGAATCGGGCCCCCTCGCGCACGACGTAGTTGAGGATGAAGAAGGTGAATGCCATCGGGAGGAAGCGGATCTCCTCCTCGGACAACGGGTTCACCGAGTGGTAGGCCTCGATGAACTCGACGAAGGACGGTTCGGTCAGCGTGTGCGGGGAATAGGTCCAATGCGTGCGATCGCCGGTGGCCGAG
Source organism: Actinomycetota bacterium (assembly GCA_009704425.1). Classification (GTDB taxonomy): domain Bacteria; phylum Actinomycetota; class Acidimicrobiia; order Acidimicrobiales; family Ilumatobacteraceae; genus Casp-actino8. Next base: position 3,984 of record WLEG01000180.1, read on the forward strand.
GAGACGCGCGACAGGAAATAGAAGTCGAGCATGCGGGACTCGACGCGGAACCAGTCGTAATCCCAGCGCGAGTGGAGAGCGAAGTCGCCCGACGAATCGAATCGCACCGAGAAGTTGCCGAGGTTCCAGTCGACGAGGATGGGGATGCGCGTCCAGGAGTCGTAACGGATCGTTTCCAGTTCGAGCAGGAAGTCGTGCGTGCGGCGCCAGAGCAGTCCGATGTGTTCGGCGGACAGGTCGAAGTTGCGCGGGGCGAACGGACTCGAGAGGAGGTCCAACAGATGGATGGCATCGGCCTTGATGGAGTTGGACGTGGCGGGTATCGCCGGAGCGATGTGCGTGCACGCGGAATGAAAGGCCGCCATTTCCCGGGCGAGACAGCGGGTCTGTGCGCGGTCGAGACGAGGGGGGAGGGCATCACCCCGACGGGCCTCGCTGTAGAAGGCCACCCACAGGCGTTCGTCGTAGTACGTGAACGGACGGTCATCCACACCGAGTACCGGGGCGAGGAAGTCCGCGAACCTGGTTCCCGTCAGTAACTGGGTACATCGGAAGAGTCTGTCGTGGTCCTCGGCGAACAAGAAGTAGGACCCGTAGTTGGAGACCTTGGCGAACACGCGCCGCGTGCCCGTGGAGTCGGCGCGATCGAGATCGATCC
>WLEG01000181.1 GCA_009704425.1 Actinomycetota bacterium
CGAACTCGACCACCAGTTGCCCGAGAGTCTGAAGTTCCTCCACGGCGACGTGTACCGCGGCTACGTGTTCGTGGGTGACTTCGCCGGTCTGATGTTCACCGGTGGTGTCATCTGGGCCATCGTGCGTCGTTACGTCCAGCGTCCGTATCGCATCCGCATCAAGTCGAAGCCCGAGCACGCCGTCATCCTGGTGACCCTGCTCGCGATCGGCCTCACCGGTTTCGGCGCCGAGATGTTCCGCATCGCCGAATCGGCCGCCAGCGGAAAGAACATGGATCACGAGAAGTGGTCGTTCGTCGGTTACCCGCTGGCCCAGACAGTCGACGGTCTCGCGCCGCGCACGCTGGAGTTGTGGCACCAGGGTTGGTGGATCGCGCACGTTCTGTCGTTCGTGGTGTTCCTCGCCATCCTGCCCGTCACCATGCTGCGTCACATCTTCACGTCGCCCTTGAACATGTACCTGAAGGACCGTGATCGTCCCAAGGGCGCCATGAAGGCCATGCCGAACCTCACCGAGACGTCGCTGGAATCGTTCGGCGCCGCCGTGGTAGAGGACTTCACCTGGAAGCAACTGCTCGACACCGACGCCTGCACCATGTGCGGTCGTTGCACCAGTGTGTGCCCGGCTCACGCCACCGGCAAGCCGCTCGACCCGCGTGAGATCGTTCTGAAGACCGGTGAAGTGATGGCGGCCACCGCCGCGCACGCACCCGGTGGCAAGGTGTCGCCTCCGCTCGGCACCGACCCCGAGATCACCATCGGCGCGAACTCGTTGTTCGAGCGCATCACCGCCGAGGAAGTCTGGAGCTGCACGTCGTGCAAGGCCTGCGACGAGATCTGCCCCGTGAACATCGAGATCCTCGACAAGATCCTCGACATGCGCCGTTACCTCTCGCTGATGGAGAGCAACTTCCCCGCCGAGTTGGGCAACGCTTATCGCTCGATGGAGAACCAGGGCAACCCGTGGGGCATGAACCAGGGCGAGCGCGCCGACTGGGCCAAGGATCTCCCCGTCGACATCGTCGACCCGGGTGACGCCTTCTCGCACGAATACCTCTACTGGGTCGGTTGCGCCGGATCGTTCGACGACAAGAACAAGAAGGTCACCCAGTCCATGGCCAAGCTGTTGAAGCGGGCCGGCATCGACGTGGCCATCCTGGGACCGAGCGAGATGTGCACCGGTGACTCGGCGCGTCGCTCCGGCAACGAGTACCTCTTCCAGATGCTCGCCATCCCCAACGTCGACATGCTGAACGGCATGGGCGTGAAGAAGATCATCACGCAGTGCCCGCACTGCTTCAACACGCTGGCCAACGAGTACCCGCAGTTGGGTGGTCGCTACGAAGTGATCCACCACACGCAGTTGCTCGAGCAGTTGATCGACAGCGGTCAGTTGGACGTGAGCAACGCGTCGCTCGAGGAGCGCATCACGTACCACGACTCGTGCTACCTCGGCCGTCACAACGACGTGTACCTCGCCCCCCGCAAGGTGGTCGCTTCCATCAAGGGCATCGAGGTCGTCGAGATGCAACGAAACGGCACCAAGGGCATGTGTTGTGGCGCCGGTGGTGCCCGCATGTGGATGGAAGAGTCCATCGGCACCAAGGTGAACGACGAGCGCGCCCGCGAAGCTCTGAGCACCGGCGCCAGTCGCGTCGCCACCGCGTGTCCGTTCTGCTACATCATGCTGGACGACGGCGTGAAGGCCGCCGGAGCCGAAGAAGACCAGGTGAAGGTGGCCGACATCGCCATCCACCTGCTGGAAGCCATCGAGAACGGCGAGAAGGCTCTGGCCAACCCCGCCGCTCCCCTCACCACATCGAACTGATCCCGTCGTTCTGGGCGGGTTTCGCGCGCCCTGGCGTCACGAAAGCCGCCCAGAACCGGATGTCAGTTCAGGTGACCGAGCACCAGTGATCGAAGGGTGTCGATGCCCACGCCCTTGCTGGCGCTGACCCACACGATGTCGCCGGGCTCGAGCATGCACCCGGCGGCCAGATCCTTCTTGCGGGTCTGACGCTTGGCCGACTTCACCTTGTCGTGCTTGGTGGCCACCACCGTGTGCGGAATCCCGTTGGCACGCAACCACTCCAACATCTGCACGTCCAACTTCGTGGGGCCGATCTCGCCGTCGACCAGAACGAAGACGTTGGCCAGTTCCTCACGGTCGAGCAGGTAGCCCTCGATCATCTTCTGCCATCCCTGCTTCACGCGACCGGGAACCGCGGCGTAGCCGTAGCCGGGAAGGTCCACCAACGTGGAGCCGTTGGGCAGAGCGAACATGTTGATCAACTGCGTGCGACCCGGCGTGTTGGACACCCGCGCCAGTTGCTTGCGATTCGCCAAGGCATTGATGAGCGACGACTTGCCCACGTTGCTACGTCCGACGAAGGCCACCTCGGCCGGCGAAGCGGGCAGGACCTTCGCGTCGACCGCCGACGTGACGAACTCGATGGACAACGGCGATGCGGTCATGCGTCGAGTGTACGGTCGCGGAGTGTCCGGTCAGGGCAGGTCATCCTCGAGGGTGGTTCCGGGGATGTCGAAGCGAATGTCGGCGAGCTCGGCCAACGTCTCGAGGTTGCTCACCAACACGCCGCCCGCACCGACGGTCACCAATCGATTCGACGCGATCATCGAACGGCGAATGGGGAACCACTGCATGAGGCGACCCTGCTCGACCAACTCGTCTCCCACGAGCCTCAACACGACCGCCGACTCGCAGCCCGGACCACCGAATTCGACGCAGTTCATCTCCTTCGGAATCACGATCTGTCCGGTGGGCTCCCACCACAGGAACGCGTGCGGGTCCCACGTGGCCTCGCTCCACTCGGCGATCTCGGCGGTCGCCACCTGTCGTGGCGCCGCGGGGTCGGAGACGTCGAACAGGGACACCTGAACGCCGGTGATCTGACCGGTGTCGGTGCCCGACATGCCGACGCCGATCAAGCGATCACCGGCGATGGGCTTCAGGTAGGTCGAGTAGCCGGGGATCTTCAACTCCCCCACCATCTCGGGGTTCGTGGGATCCGACAGATCGATCACGTAGAGCGGGTCCACCTGACGGAACGTGACCACGTAGCCACGCGGACCATCAAAACGCACGCCCTGAATCTGCTCGCCACGACCCAGCCCACGCACGGATCCGATCTCCACCAGCTGGGTGCCATCGACGCGCAACACGTGAACGCCGTTGTCCTGACCGCCTCCGAAGTCGTCGGAGTACGCCGTGGTCGCCACCCGCAGGTCACCCTCGAATTCGGACATCGAATACGAATTCAGCAACGTTCCCAGCACTTCACCGGATGCCACGTACTCGACACCGTCGAGCAACGAGAACCGATGAACCACGGTGCGCGGTGACTCCGGGTTGTTGGACACCCATTCCTCGTCCACGAAGTCGTTCCAACGATTGGTGGTTACGTACAAGCTCTGCTCGGAGGTGTAGGTGCTGCCCGCTTGCGTGATGAGTCCCGCCGCCCCTAATGGCGCCGACGTCGTGTCCGCCCCGAGCGTTTCGGTGTCACCCGCCCCGAGCGTTTCGGTGTTGATGGTGGCGACCCATGTGATGCCCCAGCCACTGAAGTCGCCGGGATGACCCATGCGCGCACAGTCGACGGCCACCGTCGGTGTGCCCCACGCCCCCAGCGCGGATTCCTCGAACGAACGCGGTAACAGATCCTCGGCCTCGAGGGCCTCGATCACCTCGATGTTGCGTTCCTTGGCGGCCTCCTGTGCGTCGGTGGTGCCGTCGCGCGGGGAGACGAAGTCCAAGCGGTTCGTGATGCCGGCGTGCAGGACCAATTGCACGACCCCGTCGACGACGCGCATCGACACCATCGATCCCTCGAGATGATCGCGTCGTCGGAACTCGGGAACACCCGAATCGATCGAGTAGCGGGTCACCACGGTGGAAGCGCTCTGCGACCAGGAATTGGTGGCCACCACCAACACGTCGTCGGCCAACACCATCTGCGATTCACCCTGCGGAACCTCGAGGTCGGCCAGAACGGTCGTGGTGTCCAGATCGACGGTGCGCAAACGATTGTCGATGATGCTGTACACGAACCGACCGTCGGTCTCGGTGATGTCGCCCTCGTCGACGCCCGCTTCCTGGGTGTTGGTGCCCGATGTGCCCGACCCGTTGGCGTCACCGCCCGTCGACTCGTCGGCGGCCGGGGCTTCGGTGGCCGCCGGTGCGTCCTCCATCCAGCCACCATCCCGACCCCAGTACACCGGGTACATGTCGAGCCCGTAGGGCGTGACCCGCTCGAGCATCTCGGACTTGGTCCACTCGACGACACCGTCACAGTCGTCGAAGGCCGAATACAACCGGACGGCGTCGCTCGGGTTCGGGTCGAACGGACGCACCGTGGACGACGTCTCACCGTTTCCGGAACATGACACGCCAATCACACCGAGGACTACAAGAGCGGGGACGAAACGCACACGATCGTTCATGCCACATCTGACGACACCGGACGGAGTCGGGTTCCCGAACGAATGTCAGTTCTTGTCGAAGTTCTCGAAGTAGCGGCTGGGCGTCGGACCCCGCTTCCCGTGGTACTTCGAACCGCGCGCGCCCTGCC
>WLEG01000182.1 GCA_009704425.1 Actinomycetota bacterium
CGGCGCGGAATCGCGATTCGCCATGACACCCGACGAGGTGATCGAACGCAGTCGTCCGCATTCCGACGACGAGGCGCGGGCACGCGCCTGTTTCGAGTTGGGCGAACACCTGCACCGCACCGGCCAACCCGACGCCGCGGTCACGTGGTGGAAGGAAGCGCATCGTCTCGATCCGCAGAACCTGGTGTACAAGCGGCAGGCCTGGACTCTCGTCACCACGCCCGCCGGGGCCACCGAGTACGACCTCATGCAGGGTCCGAACGACGTGTACGACAGCAACCTGGTGGACGAGGTCTCCGGAGACGGCGGATTCGCGCAGTTCATCGTGCGGCCGGCACTCTGATTTCCTGAACCGGTTCGACCAGCGCGAATCGATGTTCCCGTGGCTATTCATCCCCACGAATTCGGGCGATAACGTACGTGTCGATGGCTGATCTGGAACACGTTCGATGGATTCGCCGACCCGAACTTCGTCGGCCTCACGTCGTCGCCGCCTTCACCGGTTGGAACGACGCCGCTGACGCCGCCAGCACCGCTCTTCGTACTCTCATCGAGCGTCTCGGAGCCGCACCACTGGCCGAGATCGACCCCGAGGAGTTCACCGACTTCGCCACCATCCGTCCGCACGTGCGCCTCGCCGACGGATCGACGCGCAGCATCGTCTGGCCCACCGTGAGCATGTGGTCGGTCACGTCGAACGATCAGGATCTCATACTCATCCTCGGTCCGGAACCGGCACTGCGTTGGAAACTGTTCTGTCAACAGATCATCGGTGTCGCGCTCACCTACAAGGCTCGCAGTGTCATCTCGCTCGGTGCTCTGCTCGCCGACGTTCCCCATCGTCATCCCACCCAGGTGCTCGGAACGGCGGTCGATCAGGAGATGATCGATGCTCACGATCTGCAGCGCAGTCGTTACGAGGGTCCCACCGGAATCGTCGGCGTGCTGAACGACGCGGCTCATCGCGCCGAGTTGTCCACCGCGTCGTTGTGGGCGGCCGTTCCCGCGTACGCCGCGCAACTGCCCTCGCCCAAGGCCGCCGCCGCCCTCATCGAACGGCTCGCCGAGATCGTCGGTTGCGAGGCGCCGACCACGGTCCTCGACGCGCAACTCGATCGATACGAGGAAGCGATCGATCAGATCATCGAGAGTGACCCGTCGATGGCCTCGTATCTCGAGCGTCTCGAGAACATGGACGACGAGTACGACGAGGATGACGACGAGTACTCCTACTCCGAGGACGACTCCGACGACGAGGACCTCGATTCGGACATGGTCGAGACCGGAACAACCAGTGGTCCCATCACCGAGGAATCACTCGACAGCGAGGCCTTCCTCGAAGAGGTCGAGCAGTTCCTGCGCAGTCAGCACGACGACTGAATTCAGGCATCGCCGCGCCACACCGGATCACGGGGTGCGTCGAAGCTGGCGATCATCGGTTCGCCGGCGATCGCCGCGAACGCCATCGGACCCCACCACTGCACGCCCGCGGTGATCTCGGGCAACGTGTGCGGATGGAACCATCCGATGTCGGCCGTTTCGAGAGGATGACCCGATAGGTCGCCACCGGTGGCCCGGCAGTGGAACAACAGCATGTACATCCCGAATCGACTGAAGCCCATGCGCTGACCGTCGACGACGCCCAGCAGACGCAACGGCTCGCACACGATTCCGGTTTCCTCGTGCACTTCCTTGATGGCCACCTCGCTCGGTGAGTAACCCACATCGGCCCAACCGGTGGGATAGAGCCACACACCCGAGTCCGGTCGCTTCACCAACAGGATTCGTCCCTCGTCGTCACCGACGATGGCACCCACGGCCACTTTGGGCGTGATGTAGCCGGGCACTCCCTCACCGATGGACTCCATCCACTCCTGGACGAAATGGTCCTGCTCGCGCCGAACCTCGAGTGCCTCGTCGGCCGCGGCCTTGATGTCGGCGGCGACGTGGAGGATCTCCTCGTATCGTTCGCGCTCGTACAGGCTCTCGGTGAATCCCATTCCCGTGCGCGCGATTCCGGCCAGGGTTTCGCTCCACCGGACCAGATCGCGCGTGAAGTCGTTGGGCGTGGCCCCGGACCCGTCGTCGGACATGACGAGAACCTAGTTCGTCACGACGTGAGTGTGAACAGGATGGCGCGTTCCACTTCCTGACGATGGAAGGCATCGACCAACTTGTCACCGCTCGAGGTGCGCACGTAGAACGCGTCGACCACCTCGTCGCCGATGGTCTGCACCGACGCGTGCCGGATGTCCAGTCCGACCTCGGCCATGGCCTTGGTGACGCGATGCAGAATGCCGTGCTGGTCGGGCGCGCGAACCTCGATGACCGTGGCGTTCGACGAGGCTTCGTCGAAGAAGGTCACCCTCGGTGGCCCCAACTCCCCGGCCGAACGGCGCTTGCGACGGTAGGTCTTGGCTCGCTCGGCCAATCGGTACTCGATGGCCAATTGACCCTTCAACGCCCGTTCGAGATTGGTGACGATCGGTCCCCACTCGATGGGGCCGTGCGCCGGCACCAACACCCGGAACTGCGACGCCGCCATCCCTTGTTCGTCGGAGTGCGCCTGCGCACCGAGAACACCGAGTCCGTGCAAAGCCAGAACTCCGGCCACCTTGCTGAACGTTCCGGGTCGGTCGGGGCTCACGACCGTCACCGAGTTCTCGTCGAAGCCGATGGTGATCACACCGCCGGCCATCATCTCGAGCACCTCGGCGTCGGGGAAGAGTCGCCACTGCGCTTCCTCCACGTCGGCACCTCCGAGCACCAGATGCACCCGACGCACCAGGTCGTTCACCAACTCGGCCTTCCACGAACCCCACGCCGCGGTACCGGTGGCCAGGCTGTCGGCCTCGGTGAGGCCGTGCAGCAGATCGAGCACCAACGGTGAGCGCACCTCGTCGGCCACCGACATGATCGTGGCGCTGTCGGCCAAGTCACGACGGGTGGCGACGTCGGGCAGCAACAGGTGGTTCTTCACCATGGAGCACACCACGTCGGTGTCGTCGCCGCTCAATCCGAGCCGGGGACCGATGCGCTGCACCATGGCCACACCGACCTCGGTGTGATCACCCGGATAACCCTTCCCGATGTCGTGGAACAACGCACCCAACACCAACAGGTCGGGTCGGGCCACGCGATCGGCCCATGAAGCGGCGTTGGCCGTCGCCTCCCACAGGTGTCGGTCGACGGTGAATCGGTGATACGCGTTGCGCTGCGGCTTGCTGCGATTGGGCGCCCATTCCGGCAACACCTTCACCCACAGCCCGCGCTGATCGAGCGCCTCCAACACCGGGATCGCGTCGTGCCCGGTGAGCAACAATCCGACCAGATCGTCGATGGCCCCCACCGGCCATGGTGAGGGCATCGGCGGACACGAGGTCGCCAGACGGTCCAAGGTGGGACGGTCGATGCGCGCCTTGTGTCGGGCGGCCGACGCGGCCACGCGCAACAGAAGTGTCGGATCGGTGGACGGGTCGATGGTGTCGTCCAGGTGCACCTCACCGTTGTGCAGGATGACTCCGGGTGCCAGATGTTGATCGGGAAGCGGTTTGGCCTTCGCCGACGCGACGCGGGCCCACACCTCGTCACCCACCCACGCCACGGAACGACCGGCGTTCGACAACGACGCCACCAACGCGTCGGCGTTCTTGTATCCGCACAACGTGGCGACCGCGTCCTGATCCTCGAGATGCATCACCTCGACGGCCCGACCCTGGTGGCGATGCAACGCCACCCGCAACGCCATCAACACGTCACGACCGGCGTCGAGCGCGGCGCGATCGGAACGTGTGATGTCCACTCCCGCCGCTTCGGCCCACAGCAACGCGTGAATGTCACGCAGTCCGCCGTAACCCTCCTTCAGGTTGGGTTCCAACAGGAACGCCACCTCACCGTGCTCGGCCTGGCGCGCGCGCACGCGCTTCATCAGGTCGGGCAAACGCTGATCGGCCGAGTTGCGCCACGCCTTCAAACCCTCGCGCGCCAACTCCTGGGCCAGATCGGCATCACCGGCCAACAACCGAACGCTCAACAGAGCGGTCGCCGAGTCCAGTTCCGTCTTGGCCAGATCGATCGCCTGCTTCACCGTGCTCACGGAATGTCCGAGCTTCAACCCCGAGTCCCAGATCGGGTACCAGATCTTCGACGCGAGATCGTCGATGTTCTTGGCTCCGTCGTGCACCAGCATCACGTCGAGGTCGCTGAACGGTGCCAACTCGCCCCGTCCGTATCCACCCACGGCCACCAAGGCGCATCGCTTCGAGGGCTTCACCGATTCGTGCGCCGCGTCCCACAGCTGGCGCATCCACTCGTCGGTGGCGGCGCACAGCTCGCGAGTCAACTTCACCCCGCGCAGATTGGGATCGTTCAGAACCTGACGGCGCCGTTCCATGCCGTCAGTCTGTCGCAGAATCGCCGGTCGATGCCCGACCGAGTGTGAACGGAAGAATTCAGCTTCGTTCGGTGCGTCGACGGCCGATGATGGTGGCCGCCTTCCATGCGCCCCATTCGATGCCCGGCTCCAGCAACGAGGCGTCGATGTCGGCCCACGTGGCCGGGGCCAAGCCG
>WLEG01000183.1 GCA_009704425.1 Actinomycetota bacterium
CACGGCGGCGGCGATCTCGAAGGCGGTGGAGGGTGTGGCCGTCATCATCAACCGTCCAGTCCGATGATCGGCGGCACGCGGAATCGTCCGTCCTCGGCGACGGGGGCGTCGGCCAGCACCTCGTCACGATCGAGGCTGGGCCTCACCACGTCCTCGCGGAAGACGTTGCGCAACGGGTAGGGCTGGGTCATGGGCTCCACGTCGGACAGATCGAGTGCATCGATGTCGGCGAAGTGCTCCAGCATTCCGGCCAACTGCACGGTCATGCGGGCGATCTCGTCGTCACCGACGTCGAGTCGGGCCAAGCGGGCCACCTTGGCCACGGCCGCGGCGGAGATTCGTTCGGAGGAGGGGTCGGGCACGAGTCCCAATGCTACGAGCCGGACAGGTGGACGAGCACCGCCGATTCGGGCCACATGACGGGTGGCACCAACCCGACATCGCGCAGAAACGCTCCCGAAAAGCGTTGCGCGCGGCCCGCCAGCGAGTCGGTCAACCACGCCGGCTGATCCACGGCGGTGCCCGGCACCGGAACCGCCGCGCGCGTGAGCGGAACCATGTCCACCGTGTACTCACGGCGCGGATCCAGACCCGCGATCCGCCAGGCCGGCGGAACCGGAGCCTGCGCGGTCGCCAACTGCACGTACGCGACGACGGCCTCGCTCGCGTCGGTGGCGATCACTCCGTGCGACAACGCGACCCCTCCGGTGAGGTCGAACGTCTCGAACCGGACGGCGTCTCCCGAATGTACGAGCGAACGGAATCGCTTGTGCACCGAGACGACGTGAGCCAGGTCGGCCAACTCGTCCTCGCTCATGGCGGTGACGTCGGCCTCGATGCCCATGTGACCGAACATCGCGGTGACCCCGCGCAACGCCATCGACAGGCGTCGGCCGGTGGTGTGCGACCGGGACGGGCCCACGTGCGAACCCATCACCTCGGCCGGGATGATCATCGACGCACCCCGTTGGATGAGTTGACGTTCGATGGCGTCGTTGGAGTCGCTCGTCCACACGCGCTCTGCGCGACGCAGGATCTCGTGGTCGATCCGTCCTCCTCCCGAGGCGCACGATTCGAACTCGACCCCGGGGTGACGGCGGCGCAACTCGTCCAACATCGCGTACAACGCTTTCGTTTGCGCGTGGGTGGACGCCGTCCCGTCGACACCGCTGGCCTGCACGTGCCACCGGTTCATGTCCCACTTCACGTACGAGATGTCGTGCCCGCCCAAAAGCGCGTCGAGCGCCGCCAGAACGTGGTCGAACGCCGCCGGGTTCGTGAGATCCACCACGTGTTGCCGGCGGCCCATCACCGGTTCGTATCCGTCGGTGGTGGCGGCCCATTCGGGATGCGCGCGCAGGAGATCGCTGTCGGGGTTCGCCATCTCGGGCTCCACCCAGATACCGAATTCCATCCCGAGTTCGCGCACGTGCGCCACCAGCGGTCCGAGACCGTTCGGGTAGACCTCCGGCGAGACCGTCCAGTCCCCCAGTCCCGTGCGGTCGTTCCGGCGACCACCGAACCACCCGTCGTCGAGCACGAACCGCTCCACTCCCACCGTGGCCGCCACGTCGGCGAGGCGTCGCAAGCGTTCCTCGTCGTGCGCGAAGTACACGGCCTCCCAGGTGTTCAGATGAACGGGTCGGACGCGCCGGGCGTTGGCCGGAAGTCGTCGACGCGCCTCGCGATGGAACGACCGCGATGCGCCGTTCAACCCCGCGCCCGAGTACACGCCGATCACGTCGACCGCCGACAACGTCTCGCCGGCGTAGACGCACATCTCCCCCGGATGGAACAACTCGCCCGACTGCACGTAGCGACGACCGTCGGGCATCAGTTCGGCGAACATCGAGTGATTCCCGCTCCACGCGGCGTGGACTCCCCACACCTCGCCGCACCACTCGCCGGCGGTGGACTCCATCGCGAACAGGTACGGCGGATGCTCGTGCGAGGTTCGCCCGATCCGGTTCTCACCGGTCCACGCACCGTGGGGCCAACGGAATCGTTGCAGTTGCAACTCGCGCGTCCAGCGCCCCGAGAAGACGGCGAGATCGGTCGCCTGGCTCGCGACGGGCAGGGTGACGGTGAATGCGTTCAACATGACCGGGGCATCGGAGTGATTGCGGAAGTCCGCCGACGCGGTCAGGACTCCGTCGTCGGACATACGGAGCCGACACACGATCTCGGACTCGGAGACGTCGTCGACGGCCCGACTCACGAGCACCACCGCCCCGTCGGCCCGTGTCAGCTCGTGGTCGGCCGCGCGATACCGCGGCGACCAATGACGACCACCGCGACGATGAACCTGCAGGCCCGGCCGCCCGGGGAACCCGTCGCCGTGCATGGGCACCATCGAGATGGGCGCCACCACGTCCATCGTCCCGTAGGTGCGGATACCGCCCTGCCACCGCGGGGGAACCTCGTTCAACGGCGCTCCCCAATGCAGGATCACGGGAATGCCCGCCGAAACGTCGACCACCACGCTGACGGCATCGGTGCGCAGGTGCTCGAGCGACGGGTGCACGACCTCAACCTAACGGGCGACAAGAATGACGCCGTGCCCGAGCGTGAACCCCGCGTCGACCCGGTTCTCGGGACCACCGTCCACATCGTCGGTGCTCGCCAAGCCCGACCCAACCTGCCCGACAATCGCTCCACCTCGGACTGTCCGTTCTGCGTGGGTGGCCTGGAGGCACCCGAGCCCTACGACACGCGTTGGTTCGTCAATCGCTGGCCGGCCATGGACGGCGATCGTTGCGAGGTGATCCTGCACTCCCCCGAACATGACGCCAGCTTCGCGTCGCTCGGTGTCGACGGTGTCGCGCGGGTCATCGACCTGTGGGCCGAACGAACCGAGGCTCTGGGCGCGCGACCCGACGTGGACTTCGTGCTGGTGTTCGAGAATCGTGGTGCCAGCATCGGCGCCACCATCTCGCATCCCCACGGGCAGATCTACGCCTACGACCACGTGCCCGCCCGCAGCGCTCGGCTGATGGGACCGAACGGATGGACACCCACCGCCGACGATCGACTCGCGTTCGCGGGTAACGACACCATGGTCGCTGCCGTCCCCCACGCACCCGTGTACCCCGTGGCGGTCACCATCGCACCCCGAGAGAGGGTGGGGCGACTGGCCGAGCTCGATGCGCGCGGGCGCCGCGACCTGGCCGACATGCTGGCCGACGTGCTCACGCGACTGGACCGTCTCCACGACGCGGCCATTCCCTACATGCTGTGGGTGAACCAGCGACCTTTCTCCTCCGGGTTCGACGACGCCTGGTTGAACGTCGAGATCGTCTCGCCGTGGCGCGCGGCGAATCTTCCCCGTTACATCGCGGCGGCCGAGGTGGGCGCCGGCGAGTTCTTCAATCCCGTCGTTCCCGAGGAACTGGCCGCAAGATTGGCCGATCTCGGCGACTAGTCCGCGTACGGGGCGAACACCGGCGGGCGCTTGTCGAGGAACGACTGCACGCCCTCCTGGAAGTCGGCCTGCTTCACCGACTCGTTCATGAGATGGATCGCGTCGGTGGTGGACGCATCGGCGTCGCGTAGCCAGTCGCCGTAGACCTGACGCTTCATCGTGGCCCAACTGGCCGGGCAACAGTTCACGGCCATGTCGTCGGCGTACGCCATCACCTTGTCCATCAACTCGTCGGCCGGATGCACCGCGTTGACCAGACCCATGCGTTCGGCTTCGTCGGCGGTGATGACGCGACCGGACAACAGCAGATCGAGGGCTCGGGCCGAACCGATCAGACGCGGGAGCGCCCACGACGATCCGTACTCGGCGATGAGACCACGGCGACTGAACGACGTGGTCAGCTTGATGCCGCTGGCCGCGAATCGCAGATCGCAGAAGACGGCCAACACGAAGCCCACGCCCGCGGCGGCCCCGTTCATGGCGGCGATGACGGGCTTGGGATACGACAACAGATCGCTGAACCGACCCGCACCGGTGGCCGGACCGGCACCTCCCGCGGGGTTGGCGCGAATCTGGTTCAAGGCATCCATGTCGGCGCCCGGGCAGAAGCCCTTGCCGGCGCCGGTGATCACGACGACCTTCACGCTCGGGTTCGAACGGAACTCGGCCAACCGCTCGAAGAAGCGCTTCGACATGGCCGCGCTCCACGCGTTCATGCGATCCGGGTTGTTCAAGGTGATGACACCGACGCCGTTCTCGTTGATCGACGCCAGGACCAGATCAGGGTTGCTCGACATGCTCCCGACGGTACCCGAGCCGGGTGCGACGGGCATCAATGAGCAACCACGCCACACCTCCGACCACCAGCACGACGGCCATCCATTGGTTCAGGCGCAAACCCGCGCCCTCCTTGCTCGGATCGATGCGCAGGCCCTCCACCCAGAAACGACCGACGCCGTACCCGATGACGTAGCACGCCAGCAAGCGAATCGGGCGACTGTTCATCATCCGTCGACCGATGACGATGAGCGCGAACATCAACGCCAGGTTCCACAACGACTCGTAGAGGAACGTGGGATGAAAGAGGGTTCCCGCGGGATAGCCGGCGGCGTCCACCTTCTCGGGGTCCACCTCGAGTCC
>WLEG01000184.1 GCA_009704425.1 Actinomycetota bacterium
AGGATCTCGACGCGTTGGCGTTGCCCCACACCCAGGCTGGACACCGGGGCGTCGAGGTCGAAGTCCACCCCGAGGGTGGCCATCAGTTCGCCGATGCGGGCGTGGGCCGCGGCGAAGTCGATGCGACCGCGCGACGTGGTGGGCTCGTTGCCCAGGATGATGTTCTCGGTGATGGTGAGGTTGTCGGCCAGCATGAAGTGCTGGTGCACCATGCCGATGCCGTTGGCGATGGCGTCGGTGGGGGAACGGAAGGTTCGGGTGGAACCGTTCACCACGATGGTGCCCTCGTCGGGCTGGTGCATTCCGTACAAGGTCTTCATCAGCGTGGACTTGCCGGCGCCGTTCTCGCCCACGATGGCGTGAATCGTGCCGGGACGCACGGTGAGGTTCACGTTGTGGTTGGCGATGACGCCGGGGAAGGTCTTGGTGATTCCACGCAATTCGACCGCGAAGTCGCCGCGCGTTTGCGGATGTTCCGACATGGTTCCCCTCGAAGTGATCGACCAGTTATAGCAGAGAGCCCGGGTCGTGGACCCGGGCTCTCGCGTCGTGCTGGTTGCGGAACGAGTCCGCCGGTTCCCGATCAGGGAGCCGTGGGGACCTCGATCTCGCCGGCCACGATCTTGGCCTTGATCTCGTCGAGCTGAGCCGCGATGTCGTCGACGTATCCACCGGAGGTGGCGTAGCCCACGCCGTCGTTGCTGAGGTCGAAGGTCTTGAAGCCACCCGAGGTGTCGCCACCGGCGACGGCCTTGATGGTCTCGCACACGGCCACGTCGACGCGCTTCAGCATCGAGGTGAGGATGTGCTTCTGAGCCTCGGGGTCACCGGAGGTGAGGTACTGGTCGCTGTCCACACCGATCGCCCAGGCGTCGGCCTCGATGGCGGCCTGGATGGTGCCCGCACCCGAACCGCCAGCGGCGGTGTAGATGATGTCGGCGCCAGCGGCGTACCAACCGGCGGCGATTTCCTTGGCGCCGTCGACGTTGCCCCAGGCGCTGTTGTCACCTGCGGGTCCGAGGTACTGAACCTCCACGACGATGTCGGGGTTGATGTACTTCGCGCCCGCGGTGTAGCCGGCCTCGAACTTCTTGATGAGGTCGATTTCCTGACCACCGATGAAGCCGATGGTGCCGGATTCGCTCTTCAGCGCGGCGGCGGCTCCGACGAGGAACGAGCCCTCGTGCTCGGCGAACACCAGGCTCGACACGTTGTCGGCCTCGACCACCGCGTCGACGATGCCGAACGACACGTCGGGGTTGGCGGCGGCGATCTCGGTCATGGGATCGGTGAACATGAAGCCCACACCCACGATGACCTTGGCGCCACCCTCGACCAACAACTCGAGGTTGGCCTTGCGGTCCTCGTCGACGTTCGCCTCGAGTTCCTTGATTTCGGCACCGGTCGCTTCGGCGGCGCACTCGCCACCGGCAGCAGCCGAGTCGTTGAAGGTGCCGTCGCCACGGCCACCGGTGTCGAACGCGATGCCGGCGATGAAACCGTCGGCCGCGGGTGCGTCGGACGAGACCGGGGCCTCGCTGCTGGTTGATCCGCCATCGTCGCCGCCGCAAGCCGCGGCGAAGAGGCCGAGAGCCGCCAGCGAAGCTGTCAGCAGTCGTGCATTCTTGCGCATGTGGTTGTTTCCTCCCCTAGGTCGCCGAACGGGGGTGTCCGGCGAATTGGATGCCGAACCTTACCCCATGAGGACATTCCTACTGGTGACGTCCGCGGTTCTGGATGGCCTCGCGGCGGGCGGCCACTTTTTCGGGGGAAAACTGGGATTCGCGCCATTGGGCGCCGTCGCGGGCCTCGGTCTCCCAGCCTTGGGTGTCGGCGTGGATCGCGGCGTAGGTGCGCCGGATCTGGCGCACCCCGGGCTGGTCGTTTCCGACGATGTCGAGGGCCAGCCGGCGGGTGAACGGCATCAGGTCGCCGTGGGGAACCACGTGATTCACCAGCCCACGGGCCAAGGCTTCGTCGGCCAGCATGAAGTTGCCGGTCATGCTCATTTCGCGGGCCCGCCGCACCCCGATGGCCTGGGGGAGCAGCACCGTGAGACCCCAGCCGGGCATCACGCCGACGCGGGCATGGGTGTCGCCGAACTTGGCGTGTTCGGATGCCACCAGGAAGTCGCAGTTCAGCGCCAGTTCGAAACCCCCGGTGACGGCCACCCCGTTCACCGCCCCGATGAGCGGCTTGGACACGCCGGGGAAGGGCCCGCGCACACCGTCGGAGTTGGGCCGACCGTCGGCCCCGGATCCCGACCCGAGGTTCTTGCCCGACGATCCCAACTCCCTCAGGTCGAGTCCGGCGCAGAACGCCGGGTCGGAACCGGTGAGGATGATCACGTCCACGTCGTCGCTCGTGTCGGCCTGTTTCATCAGACGCGGGATCAGTTTCAACACCTCCGAGGACAACGCGTTGCGGGCCGCGGGACGGTTCAACGTGATGGTGGCGATGCGCTCGTCGACGTCGAGAAGGACGACGCTGTCGGGTTCCGTGAGAAGTGCCATGTTCCTTCGCTTTCGTCGGAAGTTTCTTCGATGTCGTTTCGTCGATGTTGACGTCAATCGGCGGGCAGGAACGTGTACTTCACGTCGCCCATCTTCACGAGCATCGCGGCCACCCACCCGCCGAGAGCGCCGAAGTGATCGTCGAGCAACGTGCTGGCGCCGTCGGCCAACGACTCCTCGGACAATTCGTACAGGCCCTCGTAGGTGACCTCCACCGCGTGCTCGACGAGATCGTCGTCGTCGAGATGCGTGGTCTCCAGGGTGAGTCCGGCGCGTTCGAGTCGCCCGTCTCCGATGAGCGGGCTGAGTTGCGGAAGAAAGGAGCGCACCAACGTCAGATCGGGTTGATCCTTGATGCGTTGGATGCGCAACACGACCTCCATCTCGATGGAGGGTTGTTCGTCGAGTTTCTCGTCCACGTACCAACGGCGATACGCGGTCTGGCTCCACGAGGGCCAGTCGAAGGTGACATGGGCGACCACGCGCGGCGGCAGTCCTTCACCCGGCAGCCCGTAACTGGTCTCCCACGTGATGTCGCCCAACATGACGTCGACCTGGAAGTGCTCCTCGAAGGCTTGGCGCTCGAGGAACGCGCGTTCGAACCCGTCGCGAAGCGCACTGATGACGTCGGTGAAGACATGGTCGATCATCGAGACCGACGCTACTTGCTGGTTCGCCCGGGGATTCCCTCAGGAACGAACGTAGATCCAGTCGGTACCACCGAAGCCGTTCAGCATCACCAGTCGATTCCGTGGTCCCTTGGTGTCGGCGTCACCGGATTCGTATCCGGCGTCGCCGTTCCACATCATCACGTCCTGTCCGTCCGCGGTGCGCCCGGGTCGGGTGACGTACGCCGGGGGGTCGGTGCGTCCGCGACGAATGGTGAGGTGATCGCCCGCTTCGTGCAGTTCGTGAAGGGTGACGATGGTGGGTGGGGCCATCGGCAGAGCGGCGGCCAGCGCGAGATCGGGGGCCATCCAGCGGTAGTCGACGATCTCGTGGTTGTCGATGGTGATGTCACCGTCGTCGTGGGCGGCGACGAAGAACCAGGTTTTGAATCGGGCCGGCGCCGACAGCGGGGGCGTCCAATGGCTCCACGGAGCGAGGGCCGCCCGATCGACCCGGGCCGACACCTCCTCGTGGGCCTCGCGAATCGCGGCCGACATGGCTCGTGAATAGTCGTCGTGACCCTCGTCGGCGTCGTCCACGCGTCCGCCCGGGAACACCCACATGCCGGCGAAGGCGCCCACGTCGCTGCGTCGCAACAGCAACACCTCCAAACCACAGGGCGAGTGGTCGGCGACTCTCGTGAGGATCACCGTGGCGGCCGGGCGACTCTTACGGGCCTTCTGCGCGGCCTCGTCGCTCTCGGCATTCGACATGCACCAACACTAGGCACGGCCGGAACGTCTGCGAGAATGCTCCGGTGACCGAATCGAACAGTCCTCTCGTCCTTCTCGACGTGGCCGATGGTGTGGCCACCATCACCTTGAACAATCCCGCCGAGCGCAACACGCTCACCGCCCCGTTGGTGGCCGAAATCGTGGCGGTCATGGATCGCGTGGAGTCCGATTCGGCGATCGGTGCCATCGTGGTCACCGGGGCCGCGCCCGCCTTCTGCGCCGGCGCGAATCTGGGCAACCTGCAAACCAGCACGGCCGAGAGCTTGGGCAACATCTACGAGGGCTTCCTACGCATCGCGCGCAGTGAACTGCCCACCATCGCCGCGGTGAACGGTGCGGCGGTCGGTGCCGGCATGAATCTCGCGCTCGGATGCGACGTGCGCATCGCCGCTCGTCGGGCACGTTTCGACACCCGGTTCCTGCAGATCGGCATCCATCCCGGTGGCGGGCACACCTGGATGTTGCGACGCATCGCCGGTCCGCAGACCACGATGGCCACCGTCATCTTCGGCGAGGTGGTCGACGGAACGGAGGCGGAACGCCTCGGCATCGTGCACCGATGCGTGGAGGACGACCAGTTGCTGAACGCGGCCCACGAGATGGCGGCCCGCGCGGCGG
>WLEG01000185.1 GCA_009704425.1 Actinomycetota bacterium
CGGGCACAAGCCCAAGGGGGAGGAGAAAGCAATGAGAAGGAACAAGGGTTGGAAGCTGGCAGCGGGCGTCGTCGCCCTCTCGCTGGCCGCCGCGGCTTGTGGCGGAGATGACGGAGGCTCGGAATCGTCGAGCTCCGAAGCCCCCACCACCGAGTGCGCGGAGACCACGCCGGTCAAGCTGCAGTTGCAGTGGTTCACCCAGGCTCAGTTCGCGGGCTACTTCGCCGCGATCGACCAGGGCTACTACGCCGCTCAGTGTCTCGACGTCACCATCGTCGAGGGTGGTGTCGACATCGTCCCGCAGCAGCAGTTGGCTGACGGCGCCGTCGACTTCGCGCTCTCGTGGGTGCCCAAGGCACTGGCCAGCCGTGAGGCGGGCGCCGACATCGTGAACATCGCGCAGGTCTTCCAGCGCTCGGGCACGCTGCAGGTGTCGTTCAAGGACGCCGGCATCACCTCGCCGGCCGACTTCGCCGGCAAGAAGATCGGTAACTGGGGCTACGGCAACGAGTTCGAGATCTTCGCCGCGCTCACCAAGGCCGGACTCGATCCCGCCGCCGACGTCGAGTTGGTCCAGCAGCAGTTCGACATGGCCGCCCTTCTGGCCGGTGACATCGACGCCGCCGAGGCCATGACCTACAACGAGTACGCACAGGTGCTCGAGGCCGTGAACCCGGAGACCGGTGAGCTGTACACCGCCGATGACTTCAACGTCGTCAGCTACGAAGAAGAGGGCGTCGGCATGTTGCAGGACGCCATCTGGGCTTCGGGCGAGCGTCTGGCCGATGAGGCCTACCGCGCCACCGCCGTGAAGTTCGTGGCCGCCTCCATCCAGGGTTGGGCCTACTGCCGCGACAATGCTCAGGCTTGCGCCGACATCGTCGTGTCGAAGGGCTCGAAGCTGGGTGCGTCGCACCAGTTGTGGCAGATGAACGAAGTCAACAAGCTCATCTGGCCCGCCGCTGGTGGCGCCGGCATGATCGACTCGGCTGCCTGGGACCGCACCGCCACGCTGGCGCAGGAGACCAAGAACCTCGAGGGTTCGACCGTCCTCACCGCCGCGCCTGACGCGGAGGCGTACACCAACGACATCGTCACCGAGGCGCTCGCGCTTCTCGACGAGCTGGGTGTCGACACCAAGGGTGAGGGCTTCGCCCCCATCGAGGTGACCCTCAACGAGGGTGGCGCCTGATCGATCCGGCGTCTCCGTCTCGGAGTACGGACGGGCGGGCTGCGAAAGCAGCCCGCCCGTTTCGCGTTACCCCATCGGGTCTGGCCGCGGCCGCCCCGGTGGTTTTCGTGCTTCTCTGGAGCACCGGCTTCGTGGTGGCCCGTTACGGCACGCGTGACGCGGGGCCGATGACGTTCCTGTCCATTCGGTTGCTCATCGCCGCCGTCGTGCTGATTCTCATCGCGCGACTCACCAACGCCCCGCGCATCACGCGCGAGCAGGTGAAGTGGGCGGCACTCACCGGCGTGGGACTGCACGCGGTGTATCTCGGCGGCGTGTTCATCGCCGCGGACCTCGGGCTGCCGTCGGGCTTGTCGGCCCTGATCTCGGGTCTGCATCCGGTGCTCACCTCGGTGGGCGCCCTGCTGTTGTTGAACGAGACCCTGTCGCGTCGTCAGTGGTTGGGCGTGGCGTGCGGTGTGGGCGGTGTGGTGGCCGTGGTGGTCGATCGATTGGAGGCCGGCATCAGCGGCATCACCGCGGGCGCTCTGGTGGCCATGGCGATCTCGGTGGTGGGAATGTCGGCGGGCACGTTGTTGCAACGTTCGCGCGGGGGAGCGATGCCCCTGCTGCAGGGCACTGCGGTTCAGTACCTGGTGTCGTCGGTGGTGCTGGGCGTCGGCGCGGGCACGGTGGAGCATTTCGAGGTGCGTCTCACCGCGCGCTTCTGGTGGTCGTTGGCGTGGGCCGTGGTGGTGCTGTCGATCGCCGCGGTGTTGATCATGCTGTGGCTGTTGCAAAGGCGGGCCGCGGCCCGTGTGAGCAGTCTGTTCTTCCTGACGCCGGCCTTGAGCACCATCGAGGGTGCGGTCCTGTTCGACGAGCGCCTGGGCGTGCTGGCCGTTCTCGGATTGGTTGTTGCGTTGGCCGGGGTCGCGTTGACGACGCGTCAGCCCCGCGTCGCGGGCTGAACCCGCGAGGTCACTTGCCGGTGTAGCGCTTGTCGGCCAGTTCCAACACCTCGTCGATGATGGCGATGCCCTGACGCATCTCCTCGTCGGTGGTGGTCAACGGCGGCACCACGTGCATGCGGTTGAAGTGGGTGAAGGGCCACAAGCCGCGGGCCTTGCAAGCGCCGATGAGTTCCACCATCGGGGCGTTGGCCTCTCCGGCCGCGTTGAACGGCACGAGGGGCTCACGGGTGGCGCGGTCCTTCACCAACTCGATGGCCCAGAACACGCCGATACCGCGCACGTCGCCGACGCTGGGGTGCTTGTCCTTCAACTTCTGCAGCTCGGGTCCGATCACGTCGCGGCCGAGGTGACGGGCGTGCTCGATGATGCCCTCCTCCTCGAAGATGTTGATGCTCGCCACGGCCGACGCGCACGCCAACGGATGTCCGCTGTAGGTGAGGCCACCGGGGAACTGGCGCTCGCGGAACGTGTCGGCGATGCGCTGGCTGATGACCACGCCACCGAGCGGCAGATAGCCCGAGTTCACGCCCTTGGCGAAGCAGATGAGGTCGGGGGTGACGTCCCAGTTCTGGATGGCGAACCACTGGCCGCAACGACCGAATCCCGACATCACCTCGTCGGCGATGAACACGATGCCGTACTCGTCGCACATGGCGCGCACGCCCTCGAGGTAGCCGGGCGGCGGAACCAGGATGCCGTTCGTGCCCACGACGCTCTCGAGCATGACGGCCGCCACGGTTTGCGGCCCCTCCACCATGAGCGTGTCGCGCAGGTGCTGCAACGCGCGCTGCGATTCCTGGATGTCGTCCTCGCTGTGGAACTGCGAACGGTAGGGGTAGGGGCCCCAGAACTTGACGACACCGGGGATGCCGGGCTCACTGGGCCAACGACGCGGATCACCGGTGAGTTGGATCGCACCACCGGTGGCTCCGTGATAGCTGCGGTAGGTGGTGAGCACCTTGTGGCGGCCGGTGTGCAGACGCGCCATACGGATGGCGTTCTCGGTGGCCTCGGCGCCACCGTTGGTGAAGAAGACCATGTTCAGATCGCCGGGAGCGCGCTCGACGATGAGACGAGCCGCCTCGCTGCGCGCGTCGTTGGCGTGGATGGGGGCGATGGTGCACAAGCGGGCGGCCTGTTCCTGGATGGCCGCCACCAACTTGGGGTGCTGGTGACCGATGTTGACGTTCACCAACTGACTGGAGAAGTCGAGGTAACGCTTGCCGCTCTCGTCCCAGAACCAACTGCCCTCGGCGCCGGCCACCACGATGGGGCTGATGAGGCCTTGGGCCGACCACGAATGGAACACGTGGGCGCGGTCGTTGGCGAGGGCGTCGGAGGTGCGGGTGTCGAGCACGGTCATGTCGTCAGCCTATTCGTTACAGGCGCGAGTGAACAGAGTGCGATTTGTGACCGGACAATGATCGAAGCGTGACACTCTCGGTCCCCGTGGTGCGTCGTCTCGTTGCTACGGTCGTCGGCATGGGCGAGATGATTTCCTTCCAGTCGAACGGATCCGAGTGCGGTGGTTACCTGGCCGACGGTGGTGGTGCCGGCGTGATCGTCATCCAGGAATGGTGGGGCCTCGTCCCGCACATCCGTGATGTCGCCGATCGCTTCGCCGCCGCCGGGTACACCGCGTTGGCGCCCGACCTGTATCACGGTCAGTCGTCCACCGAACCCGACGGAGCGGGCAAGTTGATGATGGGCCTGAATCTGGCCCGAGCGGCCAAGGACCTGTCGGGTGCGGTCGACGAGTTGACCAAGCGCACCGGCACGCCCAAGGTCGGTGTGGTCGGCTACTGCATGGGCGGAGCGCTCACGTTGATGTTGGCGTGCGAACGCCCCGACGCCGTCGTCGCCGCGGCCCCGTACTACGGCGTCATCGGGTGGCCCACGGCGCAGCCGGATTGGACCAAGCTGGCGGCCAAAGTTGTCGGTGAATACGCCGAGGAGGACGACTTCGCCTCGCCCGACAAGGTGTGGGGACTGGAAGCGGATCTTCGCGCGTTGGGTAAGGACGTTGCCATGCACGTTCACCCCGGCACGCACCACGCGTTCTTCAACGACACGCGACCCGACGTGTACAACGACGGCGCGGCCAAGACGGCGTTCGCACGCACGTTGGACTTGTTCACGTCGACGTTGTAACCGTTCGCGTTTCGGCGTGTCGTCGCCGTGACGGCAACTCGTTCACGACGTGTATCCCTGTCACACCCCGTCTCTATGGTGTGATCGTGGTCGGTCGTTCGTTCGGCCACATCGATCGTGAAGTTTCCTTCACCCGTTGTCCCTTCGTCATCGGAGGATCACATGAAATCGGCGACCGCCTGCCTCGTTCTCGAGGCCGTCACCGAGTTGTTGGAGGTGGGTGACGCACCCACCA
>WLEG01000186.1 GCA_009704425.1 Actinomycetota bacterium
GAAGATTCCACCGAACAGGAAGCACCAAAAGCCGAAGGCGTTGATACGGGGGAACGCCACGTCGCGGGCGCCGATCTGGAGCGGCACGAAGTAGTTGGCGAACGCCGCGGCCATGGGCATCACGAAGAGGAACACCATGGTGGTGGCGTGCATCGTGAACATCTGGTTGTACTGGTCGGCGTTGAGCACCTTGCCGTTCGGCGCGATCAACTGCAGGCGGATGAGGACCGCTTCGAGTCCGCCCACGATGAAGAAGAAGAACGCGGCGACTCCGTACATGATGCCGAGCTTCTTGTGGTCGACGGTGACGATCCAGTCGCGCCAGGACGTGCTGGCGGCCGGGCGCTTGAAGACTCCGAGAGCCTCGCTCGGCTTGACGCCGACCGTGGCACCGCCGGCGACGGCGACCTCGGAGGAGGGACGTTCGATGATGGCCATCTGAGTGTTCTCCCTTTACTTCAGTTCGAGTAGGTAGGCGACGAGGGCATTGATCTGGTCCTCGGTGAGGCCCAGGGCGGGCATCCCACGGTACTTACCGCCGGTGTCGGTCAGCTTGGTGGGGTCCGCGTACATGGGCTTCTTCTCGGGAGCGTTGCGCAACCATTCGCGCAGATCCTTCTGATTGAGGCACTCCTCGCTGACACCGGCCAGGTACTTCTGGCCGAACTCCTCGGGAGAAGCGTTCCACACGTCGTCGCGGCACTCCGGCGTGAGCAGATCCCACGAGGCGCCCGCGAAGGTGTTGCGGGTCATGAGGTTGGTGAGGTTCGGCGCCGCACCGGACACCACGTACTGATCGGGTGCCGCCACGTTCGGCGTTCCGTCGGCGTTGAGCAAGCCGTTCACCTGGTGGCAACGGGCGCACTGCTGCAGATAGAGGTTTTCACCCTCGAGGGCCAGTTCGTTGTCGGCCGAGGGCGAACTGTAGGGCTCGAGCTGGTTGGCCACCCACGCCGCGTAGTCGGCCTTGGAGAGCACGACGGCTTCCATGCGCATGTAGGCGTGCGACAGACCGCAGAACTCGGTGCACTGTCCAGCGTAGATGCCGGGCTCGGACCCTTCCATGCGCAACAGGTGCACACGACCGGGCACGCTGTCCTTCTTGCCGTTCAGCTTGGGGATCCAGTACGAGTGGATCACGTCGCGGCTGGTGACACGCAGCAGAACCTTGGTGTCCTCGGGAATGACCAACTGACCCGAGGTGACGATCGGTTCGCTGATGCCGTACACCTCGGAGTTGTCGCCGACCGCCGGATAGTCGTACTCCCACCACCACTGCTGACCGGTGACGTTGATGGTCATCTCGGTGTCATCGGTCTTGGCCAAGTCGAAGATGGTTCCCACGGTCGGGATACCTACACCGATGAGGATCAGAACCGGGATGACGGTGAGGGTGATCTCGAGGGCCGGCTTGCCGTGAACCTGCTCCGGCATGGCCTGACCGCGATCACGGAAACGGAACACGGCCCACGCCACCGCGGCGAACACGATCACTCCGACGATGCCGGCGATGTAGAAGATGGGGCGCTGCAGGTCGTCGATCATCTTGGCGTTCGGACCGGCCGGTTGCCACGTGTCCTGAGGGGCGTCCTTGGCGCAACCAGCGAGAGCCACCAACGACGACACGGCCACAACCGGCTTGAGGATGTTCGACCAACGACGCGACGACTTCATCGACACTCCTGCTCGCTCGTTCATGTTGCTCACGGTACTCATGGGTTCAGATCGACTCTCTACGGGGACTGGGGTGACTCACGGCACCAGAATCTCGATGGACGCACCTTCGACGCCGGGCACCGTGATCGAGTACGGCTCTTCACTGGCGAACGAGGGCTTGGGGATGACGATCGACACCGCTTGGGTGCCACCCTTGGTGACCAACGACGTGCAGGCTTCGAGCACGGTGTCCCTGGACACGCCACCACCCAAGTCCTCGACGGTCTTGCCGTAGGTGACCACCATGCGGTGCTCGTGGTCGTCCTCGTTGATGAACAGAATCGTGGAGGGGTTCGACCGCTGCAGGGTGATGGAATCCAGCTCCCCGTTCCACCCGTCCATCTCGGCGAAGAGTCGACCGTCGCGCAGAACGACCGTGGCGGCCACGCTGCTCTTGGCCGACACCGAGCGCGCCGCGTCCTCGTCGGTCTCCTCGGCTTCCTCACCGCACGCACGGTGGGCGAAATGGTCCTCGGCGGCGGCCTTCACCAGTTCCTCACGCTCGCCATCGAGAGCGAGTGCGATGCCGGTGCCCGAGAGTGCGACCATCACGACGCCGGCCACGGCGCCGATCACCCGACGACTGGCACCGCGACGGACGCTGACCATCGAACCGAACGCCAACACGATCGCCGCCATCAGGGACAGCACGAGGAGACCGGCTTCCTTCGACAGCGACAACATGATGCGCGAGAACGACAGCACGATGATCGTGAGGATGATGGACGCACCGACCGGGATCTCGAGCGGATGCACGACCCAACCACGAACCTTCTCGTTGTACGCCGCGTCGGCCGACGCGCGATCGCTCCAGTTCTTGATGAGCCACTGACCGAGCATCGCGAACAGCAAGCACACGCCCACCTTGAAGATGCCGGGGTAGCTGACCAAGCCCACGACCACGATGCCGGCGGAGAGCGCGGTGCCGAAGGGGAACCAGCTGCGACCCACTCCGCGCTGCGCGGCGTTGCTGGACGCGTGGGCCGCGGTGTCGGTGGACAACACGTGCCCGTCACGCACGAACGACGCGATGGCTCCCATGAAGAGCAACGCGACCGCGAGGAATGCGAGAGAGACGACACCGATGGATCCGCCGTCGTTGGCGACGAACCAGAGGATCGCAGCGACCGCGGTCGCGCTTCCGAGTCCGTAGAGGAATTTCGAGCCGGTGGTGATCATGTGTTCTGCCCCGTCACTTCTGCACGTAGACGACGAACCACATCGCGGTGAACGCCGCGGTGAGGAAATACCAATACAGAGCACTCGCCGACACGACCTCGAGTTCCTTGGTGCGCCCGCCGAGGAATCGGAAGGCGGCGACCGCCGTGAACACGATGCCGGCCACCATGAGAAGGGTCATGGTGCCGGTGATGGCGTAGAACATGGTGTGGAAGGCGCCGTCGTTCACGGCCACGCCCATCTGGGTCCAGATGAACACCTGGGCGTTGACCACCATCAACCCGAACATCGCGGTGAGGCCGAAGGCCAAACCGGCGTGGGTGCGATCGACGCGCTTGGCCGAATAGACCGCCCACTGGGCCATGATGCACACGACACACAAACCGATCACCATCATGTTCGCGGCGACCTCGGGCACGATGATCTTCTCGGGCATCCAGTCCCGGATCAAACCACGCTTGGCGGACTCGCGCACCGGAGCGTCGGCGCGGAACTGCAACCACGTGGCCAGCATTCCGCCGAGCAACGTGGTGGACGACGCGATGGCGAGCGCGGTGCCGACGAACACCTGACGACGCGCGGGAGCGGTGGGGGCGGGGGGCAACGCGAGCATCAGGCGTCCTTCCCGTTCGAAGCGGACTTGAGATCGGAGAGAGGTGTCGCCGAGCCGACGACCACCAGGTCGGAGAAGTTGTCAGCGGGCGGCGGGGACGACGTGGCCCACTCGAGTGTCTGTCCATCCCACGGATCGTCACCGGCGGATTCACCGGAGGTGAAGCTCTTGGCGGCCAAGGCGACGAAGCCCAACGAAGTGAGCAACATCAACGCGAAACCGGCCGTGGTGAGAGTGTTCCACAACTCTTGCGGTCCCGAGTAGGAGAAGCCGTCGAGCGCTCCGGCGGGCTGGTCGGCGAAACCGGCGATCATGTACGGGATCGATCCCAGGGCGGTGGCCAGCAGAGCCAACAAACCCAAGGGCAATGCGGCCTTGTCGGAGATGCGACGTCCCCACAACTTCGGACCCCAGAAGCACAACGCGCCGAACGCGACGGTGACCGAGCCGAACGTGATCGCCACGTAGGTGCCGGCCTCGAAGATCGAGCCACGCAGACCGGCGTCGTCGATCGAACCCAGGACGTGGGCAGCGACTCCGAGAAGGATGGTGAGCAAACCGTGCAGAGCGAACACCAACGGTGCGGCGACGCGGGGCTTGCCACTCTTCAACGTGAGTGCGCTCGTGCCCAACACGCCGAGCACGCCGAGCGACGGAACGACGGTGAGCAGACCCCACGGCAACAGGTCGGCGATCTTCTGGCCGGCATTGGCGAGGAACGTGTCACCTTCCCAGGGAAGGGTGACCATCGTCTGAGTGACCGTGGCCAACGTCGCGATCGACACGATCCCGAGGGCAACGTACGCCGCCGAACGCTGAGCCAACTTCGTGCGACCCATCACCGGAACGATGTCGAGCACCATTCCGAGCGCGGGAATGGCCAGCAAGTAGGTGAACGGCTGCGACAAGGCCCATCCCGCCCAGTCGGACACACCGGTGTTGCCACCGAACGCCGCGCGGGCGTACTTGTGGTCGACATAGAGATAGATCGACGTGC
>WLEG01000187.1 GCA_009704425.1 Actinomycetota bacterium
ATCGCATCGCCATCATGCTGGACGGACACATCGAACAGTTGGGCGACCCCGAGACGGTGTACGAGCACCCGGCGTCGGCGTTCGTGGCGGGGTTCATCGGTCGCAACAACTTCTGGCAGGGCGTGGCCAAGTCCGAGATCGCCACGCGGGTGGCCGAGGCTCTCGACATGGTTCAGATGAGCAAGCTGGCCGACCGCAAGCCCCGGCAGATGTCGGGTGGTCAGCAGCAGCGTGTCGCCGTCGCCCGCGCCCTGGTGAATCGGCCCAGCGTGCTGTTGCTCGACGAGCCTCTCGGCGCTCTCGACCGCAAGCTGCGCGAGGAGATGCAGATCGAGTTGAAGTTGCTGCAGGGTCGTCTCGGCATC
The DNA here is from genome assembly GCA_009704425.1 of Actinomycetota bacterium. Classification (GTDB taxonomy): domain Bacteria; phylum Actinomycetota; class Acidimicrobiia; order Acidimicrobiales; family Ilumatobacteraceae; genus Casp-actino8. The sequence continues at coordinate 366 of WLEG01000187.1, forward strand.
ACCTTCATCTTCGTCACGCACGACCAGGAGGAGGCGATGAGCATGAGCAATCGCATCGCCATCATGCTGGACGGACACATCGAACAGTTGGGCGACCCCGAGACGGTGTACGAGCACCCGGCGTCGGCGTTCGTGGCGGGGTTCATCGGTCGCAACAACTTCTGGCAGGGCGTGGCCACCGAACACGGCAGTCGCGCCGACGACGGCACGGTGTTCGTGGCCAGCCGTCCCGAGGAGGACGTCCCTAACGACGAGCCCACCCTGTCGGCGGTGCGTCCCGAGTGCATCAACCTCAGCGCCGAGCGCCCGAGCAACGACGTGAACATGACCAAGGGCGTCGTGGCCGGCGTGTCGCACTTCGGCGACGTGCTGCAGTACGTCGTCACCTCCGGCGACCGCGACATCCTGGTGCTCACGCCGCGCACCATCGGCAGCCGCTTCCATTCGGGCGACGAGGTGTACTGCAGTTGGTCCGCCGACGAGGTGTACCTGTTCTCCGCCCGACAAGCCGACATCGTGATGGCCGACTCTCTGACGGACGACACCACGGACTGACCGTTCGACGATCGACGACATCCACCGACAACCCGACAACCCAGCAAGGAGACAACCATGACCACCAACGACAAGATCCCGCAGCTGCGCATGTTGGCCCCGGAGAGCTTCCGCACGAAGCTCACCCGTCGCGCCATCTTCCAGATGGGAACCGCCGCCGCCGGTTTGGCCATCGTGGCCGCCGCGTGTGGAGGTGACGACGGCGGTTCCGGAGGCGGAACCGACACCACCGAAGGCCCGGGGTCGACCGAGGCTCCCGGTGGCACCTTGGCTTCCGGAGACTGGAGCCGAGTGATCAACGCCGCGGCGGGAACGCTCGCCATGTACACCTGGGGCGACTACAACGATCCGTTGCTCGTGGGCGAGCAGGCCGAGGCCGCCATCGGCATCTCGATGAAGGTCGACTACTACGCCAGCAACGAGGACCTCATCACCAAGTTGTCCACCTCGGGTGGAAACAGCGGGTTCGACATCGTGGCTCCGACCGGTCCGTACATCCCGCAGATGATCGAGAAGGGCCTCATCCAGAAGTTCGACAAGTCGCTCATTCCGAACATGGTCAACGTCGACCCGGCGTACCTCGGCCAGGCGTGGGATCCCGAGAACGAGTACTCGGTGTGCAAGAACTGGGGCACCACGGGCTTCTTCTGGGACAGCACCGTGATCACCCGCGATCTGGTCACCTGGGCCGACTTCTTCGACGCCTGCATGAACGAGGCCAGCGGAAACTGTTCGGTGCTCGACACCGGTCCGAACCTCTGGGGCGCGTGGTGCTGGGCGAACGGCAAGGACTGGAACGGAACCGATGCCGCCGATCTCGACGCCTGCGAGGCCTTCCTGGTGGACGAGTTGGCCCAACACATCAAGAAGTTCGACAGCTACCCGAGCACGGCCATCGCCGAAGGTGCCTACGCGCTGTCGATGGCGTGGAACGGCGACGCCCGTCAGGCGTACTTCCGCATCCTCGAAGCCGGCGGTGATCCGAGCGTCTGGAAGTGGGCACTCGGTACCCCGACGACCGAATTGTGGATGGACAACTACTGCATCGCCGCCGGTGCCCCCAATCCCGAGGCCGCGCACGCCTGGATCAACTGGGACCTCGTGCCGGAGATCTCCATTCAGGACCTGCAGTACCACGGCTACCACACGGGCATGAAGAACATGTCGCAGCTCATCGAGGAGCTGGCTCCGGACCTGGAGCACGGCGACATGATCTTCTTCGACGACGAGCAGGTCTCGACCATGTCGACCCAGGAGATCACCGAGGCCATCGACCGTCAGGTCGACATCCTCAACAAGATGAAGGCCAAGGCCGGAGCCTGATAACGGGTGACCGCGGCGATGACCGATCGCAATCGACGGAAGTGGCGGGGACCCAAGTACGCCCTCGCCCTTCCGTCGATCATCTGGTACTCGCTGTTTTTCATCCTCCCGATCGCCTTCATCATCGTCTACTCCTTCGGGACGAAGGACACGTCGCGGTTGTTGCCGGTCGATCTGGGCAAGTTGACGACGGGCAACTATTCCGAGGTCTTCGACGACACCTTCTTCAAGACGTTCAAGGCGACGCTGCGCATCTCGGTGATCGCGACGTTGATGTGTCTGCTGATCGGTCTGCCGGTGGCGTACTTCGCCGCGTTCAAGGTGAGCGAGAAGTGGCGGGCGGTCATCCTGGCCCTGGTGGTCGTGCCCAGCTTCACCTCGTTCCTCATCCGAACGGTGGCCTGGCGCATTCCGCTCGCCCCCAAGGGTGAGTTCTCCCGTTGGCTGATCGACCTCGGTCTCATCGGCGACAAGGGCATCCAGTTGCTGGAGACGCAAACGGCGGTGCAGATCGCCATCGTCTACAACTACCTCGGCTTCATGATCCTGCCGTTGTTCGTGGCGTTCGATCGCATCGACGTGCGCATGCGCGAGGCCAGCAAGGACCTCGGCGCCGGTCGGGTGACCACGTTCTTCTCGATCACGCTTCCCTTGGCGGGCCCCGGCATCGCCGCGGGTGTGTTGCTCACGTTCATCCCGATGTGCGGCGACTACGTGACGGCCACCGTGCTGGGCGGGGCCAAGGGCAACATGATCGGCTCGATGATCGCCTCGCAGTTCTCGCAGGCCCAGAACTGGCCGCTCGGTTCGGCGATGGCGGTGTTGATGATCGGCGCGGTGCTGTTGGCGCTGGTGGTCGGTGCCGTGGTCGTCTGGGTGGTGCCACGTCTGGTGAGTCTGCTGGCCCCCCTGAGTGAGTCGATACGGCGTTCGATGCATCGACGGCGGGTGTCCCGGGCCGCCGCCGGCACGACGCGCACATCGATCTCGGTCGACGTCAATCGACTCGTCATGGCCGCATGGGCCGTCCTGGTTCTGTTGTTCATGTTCATTCCCATCGGGTTGGTCTTCCGTCATTCGTTCAACGGTGGTTCGTCGTTCTCCATCTGGACGGGAGAGACCAGCACCAAGTGGTGGGGAGAACTGTTCGACGGTGGGGCGGCTTGGGCGGTCCTCGTTCGCTTCGTGGTGATCACGGCTCTGGCGTTGGTGGTGAAGCGGGTGTTGGCCCGAACCACCGACATCGCACCTCGACGACTGAACTGGGTCGGGCCCGCTGGATTCGTGCTTGCTCTGGTGGTCAACGGTTTGATCAGCGACTGGTTCCGCGAGATCTTCGATTTCGCCGGTATCGGTGACGCGATCCGCAACTCGTTCATGGCGGCTTTCGGAGCCACGGTGATCGCGGTCGTTCTCGGTGGACTGAGCGGCGTGGCCCTGGCCCGACGCCCCGGTCGGTGGGCCAAGATCTTCATGGCCACGGTGTTCCTGATCCTGGTGACACCCGAGGTGATGGATGCCATCGCGTTGGTCACCTGGTTCCAGCGCCTGCAGGACGTGCCGGTGTTGGGCTACGTCTTCAAGAACGGCATCGGACCGTTCAACGGTGGCATGCACAAGTTGTGGGTTGGCCAGTCGCTCTACGCCAGCGCGGTGGTCACGCTCATCGTGCGTGCGCGCTTGTCGGGACTCGACGAGTCGCTGGAGGAGGCCGCTGCCGACCTGGGGGCCACCCCGGCGCGGGCTTTCCGACAGATCACGTTGCCGCTCATCTCGTCGGCGTTGGTGGCCGGCGGCCTGTTGTCGTTCACGCTGTGTCTCGACAATGCGGTGATCTCCACGCTCGTCAGCGAGGCCGGTAGCACCACCTTCCCGGTGGCCTTGTTGGGTGCGACCAAGTCCACCATCAAGCCGTTCTGGGGTGTGGGTGCCGTGATGCTGTTCATGATCACCATGGCGGCACTGGCGTTCGTGGCCGTGGTGTTGCGCCGTTCGGGCGAATCGTCGAGCGACATCGCCGCCACGCTCGCCGGCGGCTGAGCGTCGCGAAACATTCTCCCGATGAGTCTCGTGTCATGAGGTCCGTGTCGTGAGGTCCCTATCGTGAGGTCCCTATCGTGAGGGTTCTCGTTGTCGGGGCCGGCTTGGCCGGACTGAGTGCCGCCGAGGCGTTACTGAATGCGGGCGCCGATGTCACCGTGATCGAGGCCGGACACCGTCCCGGGGGTCGTACGCGCACGGTGCGCGATCGATTCCG
>WLEG01000188.1 GCA_009704425.1 Actinomycetota bacterium
GCCTTCGGAGTGAACGACCCCCGACTCGAGGAACGGCGACGCGAGTCCATCCTGTCGGCCGAAGGCGACGTGCACACCCGCTTGCGACGACTGGTCGCGCCCTCGTTCTCACCACGATCGGCCGATCGTCTGCGCCCCTTCATGCGCGAGGTCATGAACTCGTTGTTGGACCCGGTCACGTCCGCGGGTCGATGCGATCTGGCCAGCGACGTGTGCGATCCCTACCCCATTCCGATCATCTGCGAACTGTTGGGAGCGCCGAAGGAGGACTGGCAGTTGTTCAGTCGCCTGGCCGAGCAGGTTCTGAACATCTTCAACGTCACCAGCTCCGACCAACTCACCGAGATCTTCGCCGCCCAGGACGAATTGGAGGCGTACACCCTCGACCTCATCGCCGATCGCCGCAACAAGCCGGCCGACGATCTCATCACCAGCCTCATCGCCGCCGAGGAAGCCGGCGACAAGCTGAGCGAGGTCGAGTTGGTGATGATGGTGCAGGCCGTCATCGTCGGCGGCACCGACACCACGCGCAACCAACTCGGATGTTCGGTCGCGTTGTTCGCCGAGCATCCGGACCAGTGGAAGTTGCTGGCCGAGCAACCCGAGTTGGCGCCCAAGGCCGTCGAGGAGACCATGCGCTACTTCGGCGCCGTTCGGGCCACGGGACGATTCGCGAGCGAGGACATCGAATACAAGGGGATCCTGTTCCCCAAGGGCACCTTGGTGACCCCGGCGCTCGCGATGGCCAACCTCGACGAGTCGGTGTTCGCCGAACCCGACACCTTCGACATCACCCGCGAGCCCGCCGGCCAGCCTCAGATGACGTTCGGATCGGGCATTCACTACTGCCTCGGTGCGGCATTGGCCCGCGCCGAACAACAAGAGGCATTGCCGTTGATGGCCCAGCGAATGAAGAACCTGCGCATCGACGGGGCGGTCACCTGGAAGCCCTCCACCGTCGCCATCTTCGGACCCGAGAAGCTGCCGATCGCTTTCGATCCCTCCTGAACCGGCCCCGAGTCCCGCTCGGGTTCACGTCGCTTTTCCCCGTTCCATCGACCGCGTCGTAATGTCGGGTTCGGGGACGTGACCATGACGACGATCGATCGACACCTGCTGGCGGATCTTCACCGAGAGGAGCTCGCGCTCTTCGAACGCACGCATCCGCGTTCGCGCGAGATCTTCGACGACGCGCGCGGCCATCTGGTGTCCGGGGTTCCGATGCCGTGGATGAGCCGTTGGCCCGGTGCGTTCCCGCTGTTCGTCGAACGGGCCGCGGGTTCGCGCTTCGTCGACGTGGACGGGATCGAGTACGTGGACCTCTGTATGGGTGACACCGGCGCCATGGCCGGTCACGCCGTGCCCGGTCTCGCCGACGCGTTGCATCGACGCGCCTCGCGGGGCATCACCACCATGTTGCCGAGCGAGGACGCCGTGTGGGTGAGCGCCGAACTCGCCCGACGTTTCGGTCTGCCCAAGTGGCAACTGGCCATGACCGCCACCGACGCAAACCGCTTCGTTCTGCGTCTCGCGCGTCGCGCCACCGGACGCACCAAGATCGCGGTCATCGACTGGTGCTACCACGGCACCGTCGACGAGACGCTCGCGGTGCTCGACGGAGATCGCGTGGTGCCCCGGCCCGGTGCCATCGGCCCGCCGGTGGACGTGGCCACCACCACGCGCGTCGTCCCCTTCAACGACCTCGCCGCACTCGACGCCGCCCTCGCCCATGGCGACGTGGCCGCACTGCTGATGGAACCGGCGCTCACCAACATCGGGATCGTCATGCCCGAGCCCGGCTACCTGGATGCCGTGCGTGAGATCACGGCGCGACACGGGGTGCTCTGGATCATCGACGAGACCCACACCATCTGCGCCGGTCCCGGCGGATGCACCCGTGCGTGGAATCTGGCGCCCGACGCCATCACCATCGGCAAGCCGATCGGTGGCGGCATGCCGGTGGCCGCCTACGGCTTCTCCGAGGATTTCTCGCGCAAGGTCGAAGAGCTCGCCGGACACCACACCGCCGACGTGGCCGGAATCGGTGGAACACTGACGGGCAACCCGTTGGCGATGGCGGCCATGCGGGCCACGCTGTCGACGACGCTGCTCGATTCCGACTTCGAGCGGATGTTCGTGCTCGCCGAGGCCTGGACCACGGGTGTGGCCGACGCGTTCGAATCACGCGGACTGGACTGGCACGTCCAACAGCTGGGGGCCCGGGCCGAGTACTGGTTCTCCCCTCCCAGTCGCAACGGAGCACAGGCCGCGGCGGCCTCGGACCCCGAGCTCGAGGCGTTCATGCACCTGTTCGCGCTGAACCGGGGGGTGCTGCTGACCCCGTTCCACAACATGGCCCTCATGTCGCCGGCCCACACGCGCTCCGATGTCGATCGCCACACCGAGGTGTTCGCCGAGGCCGTGGATTCCCTGACCGGTTCTCGCGCCTGAACGACGAGTCGACGGCCGACACGGCCTAGCGTGAGGACATGAGCGCGAACAAGACCATGAAGTTGGGTTACAACACCGGTTACTGGTCGGCGGGGCCGCCGGCCGGCGCCCTCGAGGCCGTCAAGGAAGCCGATCGTCTGGGTTTCGACTCCATCTGGACCGCCGAGGCCTACGGCAGCGACGCGCTCACTCCCCTGGCGTGGTGGGGTGCCAACACCACCAACGTCCGACTGGGCACCGCCATCATGCAGATGAGCGCCCGCACGCCGACGGCGGCGGCCATGGCCGCCATCACCCTCGATCATCTCTCCAACGGTCGTTTCATCCTGGGCCTCGGCGCCAGCGGTCCGCAGGTGGTGGAGGGCTGGTACGGCCAGGCCTACGGCAAGCCCTTGGCCCGCACGCGCGAATACATCGACATCGTGCGCCAGGTGTTGGCGCGCGAGAAGCCGGTCGAGAAGCACGGCGCGTTCTACGACCTGCCCTACACGGGCGCCGACGGAGCCGGACTCGGCAAGGCGTTGAAGCCCACGGTGCACCCGTTGCGTCGCGACATCCCCATCTTCCTCGCGGCCGAGGGTCCGAAGAACGTCGCTCTGTCGGCCGAGATCTGCGACGGCTGGTTGCCACTGTTCTTCGCACCGAAGGAGGACGGCTTCTACCGCCAGTGTCTGAACGAGGGCTTCGCCAAGGCCGGTGAGGCCGGAAAGGCCGATCGGTTCGAGGTGGCCTCCACCGTGATGATGATTCCGGGCGACGACGCCGAGAAGTGCGCCGACATGGTGCGTCCGTTCCTCGCGTTGTACGCCGGCGGCATGGGAGCCAAGGGTGCGAACTTCCACTTCGAGGTGTTCGCGCGCATGGGATACGAGGACGTGGCCACCAGGGTGCAGGAGTTGTATCTCGAGGGCAAGAAGGCCGAAGCGGCCGCGGCGATTCCGCTGAAGATGGTCGAGGACGTGGCTCTCGTCGGTCCGCCGGCCAAGATCAAGGACGAACTGGCCATGTGGAAGGAAACCTGCATCACCACGTTCCTCGTCAGTGGACCGGCGCAGGTGCTGCCGTTCTACGCCGATCTCATCAACGGCTGACGCATGGCCGGGTCGATCCCACCCACGGTCGCCCTCCAACGCGATCTGTTGCGCACCGGTGAGGCCACGGCCGTCGAGCTGGTGGAGTCGTGCCTACGTCGCATCGACGAGGTGCAACCCGAGCTGAATTGTTTCGTGTCGGTGTGGGCCGACGAGGCGTTGGATCGCGCGCGACACGTCGACATCACGGGTGGCGGTCTGGCCGGAATCCCGGTGGCCATCAAGGACACCTCGTCATGGGAGGGGCACCTTTCCACCTCCGGGTCGGTCACCCTGCGCGACAACATCGCCCGTCACACCGACGCCGTGGTGCAGTCGTTGCTCGATGCCGGGGCCATCATCGTCGGAAGCACCAACACACCCGAATTCGCCCACGCCGGCATCACCGACAACCCGCTGTGGGGCGTCACCCGTAATCCGCACGATCCCTCGCGCACACCGGGCGGATCCAGCGGAGGCTCGGCCGCGGCGGTGGCCAGTGGTTGCGTGGCGCTCGCCGAGGGCAGCGACATGGGCGGGTCGGTGCGCATCCCCGCGGCGTGGTGCGGCATCGTGGGCCTGAAGCCGTCGCTCGGCCGCATCCCCATGACCGCGTTGCCCGGACTGTTCGACCTGTTGTCGCATCACGGGCCGCTCGCCCGAACGGTGGACGACGCGTGGGAGTTCCTCGTGGCCACGCAAGGCCCGTCGCTGACCGATCCGTACGCGGTTCATCCCCCGTTGACACGAGCGGAACCGCCGGTGCGCGGCCTGAGTGCCGCACTGTCCATCGACCTCGGCTGCTGGGCGGTGGACCCGACCATCGCGTCCGCCGTCGAGAACGCCGCCCTCGGACTGCGTTCGGTAGGAGTCTCGGTCGAACGCGTCGACCCCGGCTTCACCGCCCGCGACAACGCACTGTGGTTGGAACTGTGGGGAATCTTCATGGCCGGCTTCTACGGCGACGTCGCCGACC
>WLEG01000189.1 GCA_009704425.1 Actinomycetota bacterium
GGCAGGCACGCGCGTTCGGTCCCGTCTATCCGTTGGTGTACGGAGCCTGGTTCGTCGGTGGCGCGCTGGTGGGTGCCGTCAAGTGGCTCACGTCGGACGGATCAGAGTCGCTGTCGCGGACGGTGGACGTGTACGCGTACTACCGCAACCCGTTCGAACGGCACGCGTATCGATTGCAGGGCGTGTCGACGCCCGCCGACGCCGTCGATCTTTAGAGAGTGCGCAGGAAGCCCAACAGCGCCTCGTTGAACTCGGCGGGATACTCCTGCTGGGTCCAATGACCGGCCTTGGGAATGAGCACCTTGCCCTTGTAGTTCGGAGTCATGCCGTTGATGGCGTCGATGGTGTCCAGTCGCGACGCGATGACACCGTCCTGCTCACCACCGATGAAGAACGTGGGCATGGAGATGCGCTCGGGAGAGAGATCCTTGAGCACCTCGAAGTTGGCATCGAGATTGCGGTACCAACTCACCGGACCGAAGAAACCGCTGTTGGTGAACTGCTTCTCGTAGTAGTCCAGGTCGTCCTGCGTCAGCCAGAACGGCAGGCCGTCGGGGATGTCCTTGAACATGTCGAGGAAACCGGTGCCGGCCATGGGGGGCAGTTCGTTCACGTCGGTGGGTCCGGGGCGGTACTGCGCGCCGCTTCCTCCCCACAGGATGGTGCGCATCGTGTGGCGGACGTCGGCCTCCAACTCGCGCTCGGCCGGGCCGACTTCCTGGAAGTACAACATGTAGAAGAAGCGGTCCGTGAACATCATCTTGAACAGATCGGTGGGCTTCATCGGCCACGGCGTGAACGGCACGCTCACCGCGCACACCGCGTTCACGCGCTCGGGATGCAGGCGACCGGACTCCCACACCACCAACGCACCCCAGTCGTGACCGACGAAGGTGGCCGTGTCGTGTCCGGTGGCGTCGAGCAAGCCGTTGAGGTCGGCGGTGAGCTCGCGAATGCCGTAGGCCTCCACGTCACGCGGGGCCGACGAGAATCCGTAGCCACGTTGATCGGGTGCGAGCACGTGGTAGCCCGCGGCCGCGAGCGGCTCCATCTGGTGACGCCACGAGTGCGCCGACTCGGGGAAGCCGTGGCACAACAACACGCACGGGTTGGACGGATCTCCGGCTTCGGTGACGACGAGGTCGACCCCGTTTGTGCGGATGGTGCGCTGGCGAACGGTCATAGTCCCCTCGACCATGGGCTGGACGGGCCCGAAAGGGTGTTCCACCAGAATCCCGTGATGTCGATGATGAAGTGCACTGACCCAACGTCGTCGCCACACCACACCTTGATCTCGTAGTCACCCACGCTCAGGCGCTCGGTTCCGTCCCACGTGGCACGGGTGATTCCTCCATTGGCGATGTTCTGATTAGCCGCGAAGTTGATGGCCGAGGTTGCTGGTTTGGTGGATGCATCGCCGGGGCTGATCGCCAGGTAGTTGACTCCGGTGCCGCTCGTGACGGTGAGGTTGTAGGCGACCGCAGTGACTCGATTCTGATCAGAAAATCCCTCAGCCGGAGGGAGGAATTGTGAATTGGTGACCGTTCCACTCTCGCTTCGACCGCGAGTGATGGCCACGGTGCGAACAGTGTTGGGGGAGAGTCGGCCCAAGTTCGTGGAACTGAGACCCGATCCAGTCGTGGTCCAACGTGAGTCGTACACGCGAGTCGGGCTCATCGAGAAGAAGTACTCCGCCGGGGGAGTCGTCGACCCCGCAAGGACCGAGTGCGAGCCCAATGCCATTCCGCCCGCGACCGCGCCCACGGCGGCGCCTGCGGCCAACTTCAACATGCCCCGACGCGAGGCCCGTTCGGGTTCGGCATCGCCGCGCAGACTCTCCACTTGCGCCTGTAACGCGTCGATCTGCGCCTGCAAACGGTTGATCTCGTCGATGTCCATGGCCCCTCCTCATGGCGGCCCCCGCCGCCCACTGTGGGGAACGGTAACAAAATGCCGACAATGAACGTGACAGGACCTGTCCGGACTCCGGACAGGTTTCGTCAGGACATCGTGAAGCGGATCAGGCCGGGTTACGGCGCGTCAGAGGATGGGCCTCCAACACGGCGTCGGCGATGGGGGCGCCGGTGATCTCGTCGGTCCAGTAGGTGCCGGCGTCCAGTCGCGCCAACGCGGTTTCCACGTCGGCGAGGTCGCGTTCGATGGCGTCGAGGTCGATCGGTGCGGTGGCGACGGGCTGCTCGGGCTCGAACGAGGACATGACCGAAGCGTAGTCGCAGGTAGCGTGTCCACCCATGCCCACTCCCTTCCCGCCGTTCGACGGTTCCGCCCCCAAGTGCCAGCAGTTCAAGGAAGCCCCCGAGATGGGCATCGACCCGTCCAAGCGCTACACGGCCACCATGGACACTTCCATGGGAACGATGGTCATCGCCCTCGACGCGTTGCGCGCCCCGGTCACCGTGAACAGCTTCGTGTTCCTGGCCCTGAACCACTACTACGACGGCATCATCTTCCATCGCATCATCAAGGGCTTCGTCTGCCAGGGCGGCGATCCCACCGGCACCGGTCGCGGTGGACCCGGCTATCGCTTCGACGACGAACTGCCCAAGGCCGGCCAGTACGAGATCGGTTCGTTGGCCATGGCCAACGCCGGTCCGAACACCAACGGTTCGCAGTTCTTCCTCATCAGTGGCCCCGACGGCGTCCGCCTGCCACCGGCTTACGCGTTGTTCGGCAAGGTCGTGAAGGGACTCGAAGTGGTCGAGGCGATGCAAAGCGTGCCCACCGGTCCCGGCGACCGTCCGCGCACCGACGTGGTCATCAACTCGGTCACCATCACCGTCGCCGACTGAGTCGCCACATGTCGGCCAAGCCGGTGCAGTTGAGCCTCCAACAGGCTCGACGCATCGCCCTGGCCGCGCACGGTTTCTCCAAAGCCCGTCCCACGGGACGAACGGATCGTCGTCACCTGCGCGGTGTGTTGGATCACATCGCACTCATCCAGATCGATTCGGTCAACGTGTTGGTGCGAAGTCAGGAGCTACCACTCTTCTCGCGTCTGGGCTGTCACGACCGTTCGCTCATTCCCACCGCCACCAAGGCCGGTGAGTTGTTCGAATACTGGGGACACGAGGCCGCTCACGTTCGAACCGAGCACCATCGCTTGTGGCGTTGGAAGATGGAACAGTCGGTCCACGGTCCGTGGCGCAGCGCCGAGGAGTTGCTGAAGAAGCGGCGTGGCTACGTGGAGGAGGTGTTCCAACGCGTGGTCGCCGACGGGCCACTCGCCGCTGGTGAATTGTCGGAGCGCACCGAGAAGAAGGGTTCATGGTGGGACTGGGATCACGCGAAGTTGGCCCTCGAGTATCTGTTCATGACCGGCCGACTCACGGCGACGCGCCGGGCCAACGACTTCGCCCGTTTATACGACCTGCCCGAACGGGTGATTCCGGCCGAACATCTGAGGGCCCCCACTCCATCCGCGCACGATGCGCACCGTGAACTCCTCGACATCGCCGGTCGTTCTGTGGGTGTGGGTACGGCGCGCGACATCGCCGACTACTTTCGCATCAAGTTCGGCGACGCGAAGCCGCGCATCGACGAACTGGTGGAGAGCGGCCGTCTGTTGCCCGCGGTCGTGAAGGGATCGACGCAGAAGGTCTTCGTGCACGCCGACGCGCGCGTTCCGCGATCGATCGACGCACGCGCGTTGCTGTCGATGTTCGACCCGGTGGTGTGGTTCCGTCCGCGAGCCGAGTGGCTCTTCGACTTCCATTATCGGATCGAGATCTACACGCCGGCACCGCGACGCAGGTACGGCTACTACGTGTTGCCGTTCCTGTTGGGCGACGAACTCGTGGCGCGCGTGGACCTGAAGGCGGATCGGGCCAACGGAACGCTGCTGGTTCCCGGTGCCTTCACCGAACATCACGCGGATCCGAGAAAGGTGGCGCCCGCACTGGCCACAGAGTTGCGCGACATGGCGACGTGGTTGAACCTCGACGACATCCGTGTCGGTTCGAAGGGCAACCTCGCCAAGCCCGTGCGTTTGGCGTTGTCGAGTCGGGTTATCGTTGAGAGATGATTCGGCGTCGACGCGTTCCATCGATCGTGGCACTGTTCGCCGGCGTCGTGTCACTGGCGGTCGTGCTCGCCGTTGGCGTCTCGATGAATTCGGGAACACCCCTCGGCGCGTCGGCGCAGGCCCCCGACGGATTCGTCGTGCCCATCACTCCGATCCGGGTTTTCGACTCGCGAACGACCTCCTCCCCGCTGAATTCGTCACCCGCGGGCTCCGAGCGGGTGGTCGACGTCTTCGGTCCTCTGTCCGCGTCGGCGGACGTCATCGCCGTGTTCGCCAACGTGACCGTGGTCGGCGCCGGGGCCGACGGGTATGTCAGCATCTTCCCGACGGGCCGCGATCGGCCGAATACCTCGACCGTGAATTTCGCGCGTGGTCGAACGGTGGCCACGTCGACGCTGATCGCCCGGGGCCCGGTGGGCACCAGCACTTTCGTGGTGGTGACGCCGAC
>WLEG01000019.1 GCA_009704425.1 Actinomycetota bacterium
CGTGAACGTCTACATCAAGGCCCGCGAGATCACGGCCTTCATCGGTCCGTCGGGATGCGGCAAGTCGACGGTGTTGCGATGCTTCGATCGCATGAACGATCTCATCCCCACCGCGCGGGTGGAGGGAACGGTGGAGTACCACGGCGTGAATCTGTACGACCGCGAGGTCGACGCGGTCGAGGTTCGGCGACGGGTGGGAATGGTCTTCCAGAAGCCCAACCCGTTCCCGAAGAGCATCTACGACAATCTGGCCTTCGGACCCCGACTGAACGGCATCAAGAAGAAAGCCGACCTCGACGTGATCGTGGAATCCTCGTTGAAGCGCGCGGCTCTGTGGGACGAGGTGAAGGATCGTCTCAAGGCCTCGGCGATGGGTCTGTCGGGTGGACAGCAACAACGACTCTGCATCGCCCGTTGCATAGCCGTGGAGCCCGACGTGATCCTGATGGACGAGCCGTGTTCGGCGCTCGACCCCATCGCGACCGCGCGCATTGAGGATCTGATGCAGGAGATCAAGCGGGACTTCACCATCATCATCGTCACCCACAACATGCAGCAGGCCGCGCGCGTGAGCGATCAGACCGCTTTCTTCACCACCGAGGTGAATCCCGAGAGCGATCGACGCACCGGCGTGCTGGTGGAGTTCGACAAGACCCAGAAGATGTTCTCCAACCCGTCGGACTCGCGCACCGAGGCCTACGTCACCGGCCGTTTCGGCTGAGAGGAAGATCATGGAAGAAGCACGCAAGTCCTTTCACCGCGAACTGAACGACATCCAGCAGGAGCTCGTGCGCATCTCGGCGGGAGTGGTGGAGAGCATTCCCCGGTGCACGACGGTTCTGCTGGAGCAGGATCTGTCGGCGGCCGAGTCGATGATCATGGCCGACGACGAGGTGGACGCCCGCACCATCGAACTCGAGGACCGCTGCATCCAGATCCTCGCGTTGCAGGCGCCGGTGGCCGGAGAACTTCGTCAGGTGATCGCCGCTCTCAAGATCTGTGCCGAGATCGAACGCTCGGCGGACCTGGTGGTGAACATCTGCAAGGCCGCTCGTCGCATCTACGGACACGAGTTCGATCCCAAGTTGCGCGGGTTGGTGTTGAAGATGTCGGACCAGGCCCGACATCTGTTCAGTGAGGCCACCAGCGCGTATCACGACGCGGACGCCTCCCGCGCGGCGGCCATCGACGACATGGATGCCTTCCTCGACGATCTGCAGCGACAGTTCATCCAAGCCATCTTCGAATCGCACGCCGCGGGTCGTATCGACCTGCAGGTGGCCATTCAGCTGGCCGTGGTGGCGCGGTTCTACGAACGAATCGGCGATCACGCGGTGAACATGGGGGAGAAGGTTCGTTTCCAGGTCACCGGTTGGCTACCCGAGCAGTCGGGTGCGGCCCGACACCGTGAACGCAGCTTGCAGGACCCCACCCCCGTGGGAATGGTCCGGCCACCCGTGGGGAACCCGCCATCGGACACCTGATTTCTCCGCGTGTTCACCGCTCGTTCACGGCATCTACTCCGAGCGGAAAGGTGGGCTGTTTAGTTTCGTTCACCGTGGGGACACGGAACATTCAGCCGCGGAGATTCCCGACGATGGACGGCGAACGATGAATCGATTGGCGCACGACGAGCTGGCCGACCTGCGCTCGGAGGTGCTGCGTGTCGCGGCCAACCTCATCGAGAGCATCCCCCGGGCCACGCAGATTCTTCTCGATCAGGATCTCGAGGGTGCGGAGTACCAGATCCTGGCCGACGACGAATTCGACATGCGCACCATGGTGCTGGAGGAGCGGTGCATCGCTCTCATGGCGTTGCACGCTCCGGTGGCCGGCGAATTGCGACACGCCGTGACCATCATGAAGATGGCCGCCGATCTCGAACGGTCGGCGGATCTGGTGGTGAACATCTGCAAGGTGTCGCGGCGCATCCACGGTCACGAACTCGACGCCAAGTTGCGCGGCCTCATCACCCGTATGGGTCAGCAGGCTCAGAGTCTGTTCAAGCACTCGTTCGAGGCCTACGCCGATCTGGACCTGCCGGTGGCCAAGGCCGTCGACGACATGGACCTCTTCCTGGACTACCTCCACAAGCAGTTCATCCAGGCCATCTTCGAGTCGCACAGCGCCGGTCACATCGATCTGCCGATCGCGGTCCAGATGGCCATCACCGCGCGATTCTTCGAGCGCATCGGAGACCATGCGGTGAACTGCGCTCATTTCGTCCAGTTCCTGATCACCGGTGAACTTCCCCCGGCCGGTGACCACCGGCGGGGTGGTCGGGGGTCCCTCGACCAGACCCCGGCGGGTGGAATCACCATGACCGGAGCGAACCCCGCATGATCACCGTCGTGTTCGTGGTGCTGGCGTTGGCCATCGGGTTCTACGTCGGACTTCGTCGTGGGCGAGCCGAGGGGATCGTCACGACCGTCGCGCAACCCGAGGTTTCCGCCACTCCCTCCGAGGAGGGCGAGGTGGCACCGCAGGTGCGGGCGGCACTCGACTCTCTGTCGGTGGGAGTCGTCGTGGCCGCGACCGACGGCACGATCGTGTTTCGGAACGTCACGGCACGGGGGCTCACGGGAGCCGTTCATTCCGACGTGCTGGTGGACGAGGCGGTCGACGTCCACCTCCGCGGAGCCCTCGACGGCGACTCGCGACGTCAGGTGTTGGACCTCTTCGGTCCGCCGAGAAAAGTCGTGGCGGTGTCGGCCACCCCGTTGTCGACCGGCGGTGCGGTCGCCATGGTCGAGGACATCACCGAGCGATCGCTCGTGGACGCGGTGCGCACCGATTTCGTCGCCAACATCAGTCACGAGTTGAAGACCCCGGTGGGAGCTCTGGCGGTGCTGGCCGAGGCGCTGTCGGCCGAGGACGATCTGGATGTCATCCATCGACTGTCGGGCAAGATGGTCGACGAGGCACTGCGCGTGGGCCGCACGATCGACGACCTCCTGGAGTTGTCGCGAATCGAGCTGGGTGGCGAGGCGGTGAAGGACGCGGTGAGCGTCTCCATGGTGATCGCCGAGGCCGTCGACCGCGCGCGCCCGCTCTCCGAACGACGGGCCATCGACGTGTCCAGTGTGGAGGCCAGCGATCGCATGAAGGTGCTCGGCGATCGTCGCCAGCTGGTGTCGGCTCTCGGCAATCTGGTGGAGAACGCCGTGAAGTACTCCGAACGAGGATCCAAGGTCGAGGTCTCGGCGCGTTCCGACGGTCAGTGGGTGGAGTTCACGGTTCGGGACTACGGCCTCGGAATCCCGGCGCGCGACATCGACCGCATCTTCGAGCGCTTCTATCGCGTCGATCGCGCTCGGTCGCGGGAGACCGGAGGCACCGGACTCGGCCTGGCCATCGTGCGTCACGTCGCCACCAATCACGGTGGCGAGGTGTCGGTGACGAGCATTGAAGGCGAGGGTTCGACGTTCCTTCTGCGGGTGCCGGCGGCCCCCGGTTTGGTCTTGACGACGATGTCGGAAGCGGGATGAGGAGCTGAATATGGGAATGCAGACCGTTCTGTTGGTGGAGGACGAGGAGAGCTTCATCGACGCCCTGACCGTCGGCTTGAAGAAGGAGGGCTTCCGTGTCGAGGTCGCTCGCGACGGGATGGAGGCGCTGAACAAGTTCGACGTCGTCCAACCCGACGTGGTGCTGCTCGACGTGATGTTGCCCAAGATCTCCGGCATCGACGTGTGTCGCCAGTTGCGCAAGAAGACCCAGGTGCCCATCATCATGGTCACCGCCAAGGGCGCCGAGATCGACACGGTCGTGGGGCTCGAGGTGGGGGCCGACGACTACATCACCAAGCCGTATCGCATGCGCGAGTTGGTGGCCCGGATGCGCGCCGTTCTGCGGCGGGTTCCCAACGAGGCCACCGCCGGCATGACCGACCTCGACGGCAACACCTTGATGGTGGGTGAGGTGGTTCTCGATCCGGATCAGCACAAGGTGGTGGTGAACGGCGCCGAGGTGGCCATGCCCCTCAAGGAGTTCGAGCTGCTGCACATCTTGTTGGCCAATGCCGGCCGGGTGCTGCCCCGCGAGACGCTGATCGATCGCGTGTGGGGCACCGACTACGTCGGTGACACCAAGACGCTCGACGTGCACATCAAGCGTCTGCGCGCCAAGGTGGAGGACGACCCCGCCTCCCCGACGCGCATCGTGACGATTCGCGGTCTCGGTTACAAGTTCGAGCGGGTTCGCACCTGATCGAAGGCGCGCCCGTGGATTCGCGCCCGGCGGATGGAACCGATGCCGTCGCACGGTTCACCTAATCTGTTGCCGTGAACGACGCGGCCCCCTCGAGTCTCCCGGGTCGTGGACGCGGCGGCGAGTACGTGGCCCCGCGACATCAACACCGATTCGTGCCGTCGCCGTTCACCCGCTTGGTTCGCGTCCACGCGCTCATGGCCGCCGGTGAGGCGTCCATGGCGGTCGCTCTGGCCGATTCGCTCTTCTTGTCCATCACCCCGGGCGAGGCCCGAGGTCGGGTTCTGTTGTTCCTGGCGGTCAGTTTCGCGCCATTCCTGGTTCTCGGTCGATTCATCGGTCCGGTGATCGACCGCATGCCCGGCGGACGACGCCTGTTGATCGTCCTCATCGCCGCTTTGCGCGCCGTCGTGATGCTGTTGATGGTGTCGCAACTGGATTCGTTGCTGTTGTTCCCCCTGGCGTTCCTCGCCATGGTGTTGAACAAGACCTACGGCGTGTCGAAGTCGGCCGTGTTGCCGTCGTTGTTGCGCGGCGACAAGGACCTCGTCCAGTCGAACGCCCGACTCGGTGTCACGGCCGGTGTGGTGGGGTTCCTGGCGGCCATCCCGGCCGGACTTCTCAGTGCGGCCTCGCCGAAGGCCTCCCTGGTCTTCGGGGCCCTCGTCTTCGTTCTGGCGACGTTGAACGCCATGAAGTTGCCGAGGCAATCGGTCACCACCGGCGAGACGCAACAGCTGGAGATCGAGGAACTCCGTCAGCCGAACGTGTTGATCGCGGTGTCGGCGATGAGCCTCGTGCGGGCCTCGGTGGGGTTCACCTTCTTCCATCTGGCGTTCTTCTTCGCCGATCACCCACGGGTCGAGCGCCTGGATCTGGCTCCCAACGGCATGTGGTACGAGGTGCGTTATCACTTCGGTCCGCAGTTCGGCACGATGTGGTTCGGTCTCGCGGTGAGTCTGGCCGCGATCGGATCGTTGCTCGGCAACCTGAGCGCGAAACCCTTGAGGCGAGTGGGGCACATCGAACACCTGCTGATCGCCGCACTGTTCTTGATCGGAGGGGCGGGTCTCCTGACCGCGTTGCTCCCCACCACGATCACCGCACTGTTGTTGATGGCGATCGTGAACTACGCGGCCGCCATCGGGAGCATGTCGTTCGAGTCGATCGTGCAGCGCGACGCACCCGACGCCAACCGGGGCCGTGCGCTCGCCAACTACTACACCAAGTTCCAACTGATGTGGGTTCTGGCCGGCATCATCCCGGTGCTGTTGAAGCTGCCCGGAGTGGTGGGCTTCGCGGTGGTCTCGACGATCGGCTTCAGCGGCGGTCTGGTGTATTGGTTGAGCAACCGACAGGTGAGCAAGGGCTTGGAGCCGTCATCGGTGGTGGCCCAATTGCGTCAGCGTTTCAGTCGCCGGTGACGAATTCGATTCTCGCCAGCCACAAGCCGGGGGCTTCGAGTTCGGCGGGCGTGGGCAGACTGGACGCGTTGGTGTAGAGCGGTGTCAGGCCGGCGACACCGGCGCGCTGAATGACACCGTCGACGAAGGCCCGCCCGGCCTCGACTTGCTGACGTTCGACGTGCACGCCCAACAGCCGTTCGACGAACTTCGTCTCGTCGCCCCCGTCGACGCGTCGACGTCGCGCCGCCTCGGCGATACGAGCCGGGTTGCCGAGAACCTTGGCGCCCACCAGATCGGTCATGTAGTCGCTCCAACCGATGACGACCGACAGAATGGTGTCCAGGCGCGGACGAAGACGCTCTTGTTCCGGCGTGCGCACGGCTCCGAGCAACAACTCGGGATCACCGAGGATCTTCTGCAACGACATCATCATCTCGGACGGATCCGACGACTCAATGGAGGACAGTTTGTCGCTGATGGCCGTGGGGTCGGGTCGGAACGCGGCCACGTGAGCACTGATCAACGACGTCACCTCGTCACGAACGTGTTCGATGCCGTACATCTGGTGGGTGACGATCTCGCGCACAAGGGTCCACATGCGAACGTCGTCGGTGGCCAGATCCCATTCGGTGGCGAACGCATCGATGTTGTCGGCCAACAGCGCCAAACGCGAACCCGCGGGCCGCGGAAGAGGCAGGTCGTACTGTCCGAGGGACCGCTTGGCGATGAGTCCCACCATCGAGCCCACGGTCATACCCATGGTCATGGGCGCCAGCATGTTGGTGAGGTTGGCGAACATGCCGGCGAACGGATCGCCATCGGAACTCTCCGGATTCGTCGCCGACGTTCCGAGCGCGGTGGCGAGATCGGTGAAGAGTGGCCGGTAATCGTCGAGGGTGCGTTGGGCCCACTGACCGGGGGTGACCATGTCGGGAACGACGTCGACGACGTTCGACACGTCGCCGATACCGGTGCCCATCTGGACCTGCATGGCCGCGATACGCGCGAGGTTCTCGAACTCGATGCGCACGCGCGGATCGATGTTGTTCTCGGCTTGGCCACCGGTGGCGGTGGACTGGGCGATCTGACGGGCGGTGTCCCATTGGATGGGTCCGTGTCCCTGGAACATCTTCATCATGTCGCCGAACATTCCGCCGAACATTCCGCCGAACATGGCCGAGAACGGATCGGGCTCGTCACCGGAGTCTCCGAATCGGGGATCGCGCGGGAAATCGTCGGGCACGAGGCGAGCCTACGACCTGCCGATGGACGACACGCGTCGGGACATGGCGACCGTACCCCGTCGATCGGCGACGACGAACTAGCGTTTCGCGCATGACGGCGATGGAGTCACCGGTCGACCACGACGGCGCGGACACGAAGCTGGTGTCGGTCGTCGTCACCGGTGCCCTGTGGCCACTCGGTCGACGGGTGGTCGAACGATTGGTGGCCTCGGGTCGTTATTCGGTGACCGAGATCCAACGAGGCGAGTCGGCCATCACACAGCCGTTGGACGTGCTGATCCATCTGGCTCCGGGCGACCATGACGCCCTCGCGGCGCGGGGACGAAGTGCCGCGGTGGGAACCCCCGAGTTGTTGGCGGCGGCCACCGAGCACGGGGTCCGGCACGTGGTACTTCTCTCCTCGGCGATGGTGTACGGAGCGTGGCCCAACAATCCGGTTCCCATCACCGAGGACGCGGCGTTGCGACCCGACTTCGGTTTCGCCTTCGCCCGCCAATTGGCGACCGTCGAGCAGATGGTCGACGATTGGCGCGAAGCGGTCCCCGGTCGATCGACGTGCATCCTGCGTCCGGTTCCGGCCATGGCGGCCGATGGAACGAGCAGCCTCGTGCGCGCTCTGGCCGCGGGCATGGGAGGTCGACTCGGTGAGGACGACGTGCCCGCGCAATTCCTTCACCTCGACGATCTGGCATCGGCGGTCGAACTGGTCGTGGAACGTCGGCTCGACGGTGTGTACAACGTGGCGCCCGACGGTCACGTCCCCGGCTCGCGCGTGCGTTCGTTGTGGGGGATGGCGCCGCGACTGCGGCTTCCCGATCGAGTGGCCGAACTCGTGGCCGATGTCCGCTGGCGTTTTCAACGCGGCCCCATTCCGCCGGGGCTGCGGCCCTACGTGCGGTCGCCGTGGTTGGTGTCGAACGGACGTCTACGGGCCGAGGGCTGGGCGCCGACGGTCACGAACGAGCAAGCCTTCGTGGAGGGCACCGACGCCAAGTGGTGGACCATGCTCACCCCGAAGCGACGTCAGGAATTGGCTCTCGGGGCGATGATCGTGACCTTCGTGCTGGGCGCGACCGTCGTCGGTGTGTGGTTGCGTCGTCGTGTGCGTGACCGTTAGTCGGGAGCGAGTTCGCGCAACAGATCCTCGACGTCCTCGATGGGCACGAAGCAGGGTTCGGTGTTCTCCTCGGTGTACAGCCCCATGAGGCCGCCGAACCGGTCGAGCACCGGGGCACCCTCGGTCATGTTCGAACCGGTGGAGGATGCGCCGTCGAGGATGACCAAGCCGTCGTCCAGGCGTTCTCCCACCGAGAACGGACGACCCGCGCCGTCGGCCACGATCACCCGGTGACCCATCGCGACCTTGGCCATCGCGGGAAGGGTGTCGATGCGGGTGTCGTTTCCGTTCCCGACGCGCAACACCGCGAGATGCATTTCTTCGTCCACGTGCACGATGTTGGCCGTGCGACGACGACCATCGCGGGGATCGATCGTCATGAAGGTCTCGTCGGTGGCCGAGTCGACGGCGGCCCACGTGGTGACGAGGTAGGTGCCGTCCCCGAGGACCATCGCCATCGGGGCCGCGCCGTTCTCACGTTCCAGTTCGACCACCTCGACGGATCGACTGGTGAGCTCGATCACGCCGACCGCGTCGGTCTCGGCCGTGCGGGGTTGGACGATGATGACGAGTCCCATCAACAACAGGCTTCCCGCGACCAACGAGAAGAGCAGGAGACCCCGGCCGGTGCGTCCGATGTCGGCACGTTGCTCGACCCGCAGAGTGTGGGCGGCGAATCCGAGCTCGGACGGATGGCGCCAGACGCGTTCGTGTTGCGGTTGCGGCGCCGGAGGTAGGGCGTCGTCCTCGTGCTGGCTCACGGATGGTGAGGTTAGTGAGCAAAGGCGCGTCGGTGTCGTCGGGCGAGCCCGTCGGAGATGAGCAACCGCTACGATTTGGGCGTGATCTCCGAACGGACGACCGACGAGTGGTTCGCCATCGGTGACGAGCCCCTGGCGGTGGGCGACCTGTACGACTGGGCGGTGCGGTCCGACTGTGGAGCCGTCGTGGTCTTCTCCGGGACCGTGCGCGATCATGCGGTCGAGGGCGACGAGGTCCGCGAAGGGGTTACCCATCTCGAGTACGAGGCCTACGCATCCGAGGTCGTCCCGACCTTCCGCGAGATCGCGGCGGAGGCCCGTCGTCGTTGGACCGACCTCGGTCGGATCGCACTCCATCACCGGACGGGCCGCATCGAACTGGGAGAGAGCTCGGTGATCGTGGTGGTGTCGGCGCCTCATCGACCCGAAGCGTTCGCCGCGGCGCGATTCGCGATCGACGCCTTGAAGGCCGGCTCACCGATCTGGAAGCACGAGACGTGGAACGGCGGGAGCGATTGGGGCACCGGCGCCACCGCGGTGACTCCACCGGCCATGGTGTCGACGGCGACGGACGAGGCGGGGGCCTGAGTGGTCGCTGTTCTGGTCGCCGTGTTGGTCCTGTGTCTGCTCGTCGTCGTGGGCGTGGCCGCCAGTCGTCGCACGCCGGCCAGTGACGACCACGTCGACGATTTTCGTCGACACCTGAACGCTCTCTCGCCCGACGCCCGTCGGGCCGTGGTCGATCGGCCCGTGCCGTTGACCGGTATCGACGATGTCGTCGACAGTGACGACCCGGAGGAAACCCATGGCCCGTGACCTTGCGATCGACCTCGGAACGGCCAACACCCTGGTGTACATGAAGGGTCGGGGGATCGTGCTGAACGAGCCCTCGGTGATCGCGCTCAACCGTCAGACCGGCGAGGTGTTGGCCACCGGACACGAGGCCTGGCACATGATCGGGCGCACCCCGGGTTACATCGTGGCCGTGCGACCGTTGCGCGGTGGAGCGATCACCGACTTCGACGTCACCGAGCGAATGATCCGGTTGCTGTTGCAACGCGTCGGTGTCAGTCGCTTCACCCGACCCAAGGTGGTCATCTGCGTGCCGTCGGCCATCACCGAGGTGGAACGGCGCGCCGTCACCGACGCCGCCCGTCGCGCCGGAGCCGCCGACGCCCAATTGATCGAGCAGCCGATGGCCGCCGCCATCGGCGCGCAGCTACCCATCGACGAGCCGGTGGGCAACATGGTCATCGACATCGGCGGAGGCACGAGCGAGACCGCGGTCATCAGCCTCGGTGGGATCGTCGCACTGGAAGCGGTCCGCGTGGGCAGTTTCGACATCGACGCGGCCATCCAGAACTACGTGCGTCGCGAACACGGCATCGCCATCGGCGAACGCACCGCCGAGGAGATCAAGAAGGCCATCGGTTCGGCCGCCCCCACGCCCGACGAGGTGGAGGCCGAGGTCAGCGGTCGCGACCTCATGATGGGTCTACCCAAGACCGTGGTGCTCACGCCCGAGGAGATTCGTTACGCGATCGACGACGTCGTCACGCAGATCGTGCAGTCGGTGGTGCGTTGTCTGGCCAAGGCTCCCGCCGAGTTGGCCCAGGACTTCCTGGTGCGCGGCATGTATCTGGTGGGTGGTGGTGGTTTGCTCCGCGGATTGGCCGATCGCATTCAACGCGAGACCCAGGTGCCGGTGTTGATGTCCAACATGCCTCTCGAGGCCGTGGTGCTCGGAGCCGGGCACTGCATCGAGAACTACGACGCTTTGAAGCGGATGTTCATGGGTCAGCGTCGCTGACCCGCGCGTCGACGCGATCGAGAACTCAGGCGGCGACGACCGGAACCACGGGACCGTCCTGGGACAACACCCACAGTTCGCCCGCGGCATCGGAGAGGACACCCACCGCGCGAGGGACAGTACCCAGCGTCGTGGTTCCGCACGTGACCCGCTGATCGTCGAAGCAGGTGGCGAACACCTCGCCCGTGCACCAGTCCGCGTACACGAACCACGTTCCCACCACGGGCACGTTCTCCCCGCGATAAACGGCTCCACCCGAGATGGAGCAACGCCCATCGGTGTGGCGGTACTCCAGCACCGGTTCGACCGCTGGCCGTCCGGCGTGTGCCTCGGCCTGGTCGTCGTTGAAGACCCGGGTGCTCTCGAGATAACTCCATCCGAAACTGGCGCCGTCCATGGCCGATCGTGCGACGACGTTGATCTCCTCGATCTCGTTCTGGCCGACGTCGGCGATCCAGAACTCGTCGGTGGGTTGATCGAGGAACACCCGCCACGGATTCCGCAGTCCGATGGCGACGACCTCGCCGGTGTTCCAGCGACCGTCGACCTCGGTGAGCCTGATCACCTTGCCGAGTTGACTGTCGGGGTTCAACGCGTATCGGTCGGGATCACCGCCGGATCCGCCGTCGCCGGTGAAGATCCACAGACTTCCGTCGGCCCACGCGATCTCACCACCGTTGTGGTTCGGGTACGGCTGTTCCAGGAAGTACACGCGGGAACGCGTCGATTCATCGAACGTTCCATCGTCGCGCACCGAGTATTGGTCGACGTTGGTGTGGCCGTCGAGGTCGGTGTAGTTCACGAAGGCCCGCGTGCCGTCGAAGGAGAACGCCAAACCCAGGAGACCCCGTTCTCCCTCGGCGACGGTCAGGTCGCTCATGTCGAGGGCCGGCGCACCGCGCGAACCGTCGGTGTTCAACAGCGACACCGTGCCGATGCGTTCGACGAGATAGTCGGTGGGTTCCGATCCGGGGGCGAAGCGAGACGCGATGTCGACCGGTTCGGTCCAACCCTCGGTCGGTACGCCGAGGGTGGCCGGGAACGCGGGCTCGCCGTCGGCGTCCGTCGGGGGGCTCGTCGGACTCGTCGTCGGGTCGACCTCGTTCGCCACCGAGGTGGACACGAACGTCGTGTCGGAATTCTCGTCGTCGCCCGATGCGCAGCCGATCAGCGCGAGCGCGCACACGACGACGCCACCGATCGCGCGCACGCGGATCATGAACGCTCGCGTCGGATGAGGCCCTCTTGAACCACGGTGATCGCCAACTGTCCGTCGTGCGTGAAGATCGAACCGGTGGCCAGACCACGCGCGTTGGACGTGCTCGGCGTCATCTGGTCGTACAACAACCACTCGTCGGCTCGGAACGGCCGGTGGAACCACATCGCGTGGTCGAGGCTGGCCATCTGCAGTCCGCTGTCGGACCAGTTCAAGCCGTGCGGGAGCACCGTGGTGTCGAGCAGGGTCATGTCACTGGCGTAGGTGACGATGCAGGCGTGCAGCGTGGGATCGTCGGGAAGACGTCCGTCGGCCCGCAACCAGACCGATTGCTGCATGGTGGGCACGCGCGAGCGCGACATGGGGTCGCCCTGCACGTAGCGGATGTCGATGGGCCTCGGCCTCTCGTACCACTCGCCGAGCAGGTGCTTGTGCGGGGCCATGCGCGTCTTGAAGTCGGGAAGCGTCTCGGCCGCGGGCACCTCGGGCATGTCCACCTGGTGCGACAGTCCTTCCTCGGGGGCGTGGAAGCTGGCCTGCAGATTGAAGATGGCTTGTCCGTGCTGGATGGCGACCACGCGGCGGGTGGTGAAACTCTTGCCGTCGCGGATGCGGTCGACGTCGTAGAGGATCGGCGCCGTGGGGTCACCGGGGCGCAGGAAGTACGCGTGCAACGAGTGCACCCGACGGTCTCGATCGTCCACGGTGCGCGACGCGGCCACCAGCGCCTGACCGGCCACCTGTCCGCCGAACACGCGTTGGCGGTTCTCCTGCGGTGACCGACCGCGGAAGATGTTGACCTCGATGGGCTCGAGGTCGAGCAACGAGATCAGGTCGGCGAGAGCGTCGAAGTCCGAGTCACCGGGGGCGGGGGAAGCCATGCCCTCATCTTGGCACGAACTCGGCTGACGAACGCCTCCACGGCGGACGGTAAGGTTCGCCCGTGGCACTTCTCCCTTTGAATCCCGATGAACTCCTGTCCACCACCCGGGCGGTCCGCAAGCGTCTGGACTTCGACGCGCCGGTCCCCGACGAACTGGTCCGCGAGTGCGTGTCCCTGGCGATGCAGTCGCCCTCGGGGTCGAACAACATGACCATGCAGTTCGTGCTGGTCAAGGACGCGGCCAAGCGCAAGGCCATCGGCGAGGTCTACCGCGAGTGCTTCTCGATCTACCAGCAGATGGACGGGGTCTACATCCGTACCATCGACAAGGGCGACGAGACGATGAACCGGCAGCAACAGCGTTCCGCCGACTCCGCCGACTATCTCGCCGATCACATGGGTGAGGCCCCGGTGTTGGTGATCCCGTGCAACGTGGGCGCGCGTTCCGAGGCGACCGGCGGCATGGGCATGATGGTCTCGTCGGTGATGGGGAACATCCTTCCGGCCATGTGGAGTTTCATGTTGGCCGCGCGCGCCCGAGGTCTGGGCACCGCCTGGACCACCGTGCACCTGATGCAGGAACAGCGCGTCGCCGACATCCTGGGTATCCCGTTCGACACCGTGCAGCAAGTGTGCCTGTCACCCCTGGCCTTCACGAAGGGCACCGACTTCAAGCCGGCGGTCCGTCCGGCGGCCGACACCATCATCCACTGGGACACCTGGTGATCGCGGGGCGGCTGCGCGAGGCCGCCCTCGCCGCCGTGGGCTTCATGCCCCCCGACGAAGGTGACGCGTTGCACGACGCCGCGTTGGCGGCGGGACGCGATGTTCCGGGACTCCCGTTCCTGGAGGTCGGGTCGTACTGTGGGCGTTCGACGATCTGGTTGGGTGAAGCGGCTCGACTCTCGGGCACCGTTTTGTTCGCCGTCGATCATCATCGGGGCTCGGAGGAGAACCAGCCCGGTTGGGAATGGCACGATCCGACGCTGGTCGATCCGGTGGTGGGGAAGATGGACACGTTGCCGTTTTTTCGTCGCGCGGTGCACGACGCGGGTCTCGAGGAGCACGTGATCGCCGTCGTCGGACAGTCACCGACCGTGGCGAAGCCGTGGACGACCCCGTTGTCGTTCCTCTTCATCGACGGCGGACATGGTGTGGAGCCGGCGCGTTCGGACTACGAGTTGTGGACTCCTCACGTGGCCATGGGGGGAACGTTGGCCATTCACGACGTCTTCCCCGATCCCGCCGACGGAGGTCGTCCTCCGTTCGAACAGATCTACGTGCCCGCGATTCGTTCGGGACGGTTCGTGGAGACGTCGGCGACGGGAAGCCTGCGCGTTCTACGTCGCGTTTCAGCGTGATCGCTGGGCGGCGCGCAAACCCGCCCACGCCAGATCGCTGACCTGTTCGGCGATCAGCTCCGGGTCGAAGTCGCCACCCATGCGGATGAGGCGACGCGACACGCCCTCGGCCAACCCGACGATGGCGTGGGCCAACGTGCGACGGTGTTCGGGATCGATGTCGGCGGTGATCAACGGTTCGACGACGTCGGCGATCATCGACGTGAATCGCCCGGCCGCCTCGCTGAACTCGGGATCACGACGCGAACCACCACCGAAGAGCAACTGGAACGAGTCGTTGTCCTCGTGGACCCACTGGAA
>WLEG01000190.1 GCA_009704425.1 Actinomycetota bacterium
CTTTTCCGCCCGAGGTCAGGGGCCGAGGGGATTCCCCCAACTCCACCGACCGACCGCCTCAGGGCTTGATACTCGCGGTCAGCGATCGAACCGAGTTCAACGCCATCGATACGACACGTTCGGGCTCACCGGTCGCCACGAGCTGGGGCGTACGACGTCGAATCTCGTCGAAGATCACGACCAGCTCGCGGCGCGCCAGGTTGGCGCCCAGACAGAAATGGGGTCCGCCGGCGCCGTAGCCGACCTGCTGGGGAGAGACCGGCCGACGCACGTCGAAACGCTCCGGATCGGGGAACACCGTCTCGTCGAGGTTCGCCGACGGATACCACAACGCCACTTTCTCACCCTCGCGAATGGTCACTCCACGCACCTCGACATCGCGCGTTAGGACGCGACACATGTTGGAAATCAACGGCTCGCAACGCACGATCTCCTCCACGGCGGTTGCGGCGTGATCCTCGAAGTTCTCGAACCAGATCGTGCGCTGGTCGGGGTGACGCGTCAGAAGTCTCAGTCCATGGGTGGTCGCGTTGCGGGTGGTCTCGTTGCCCGCCGACAACAGCAGGATGAAGAAGTTGGCGAACTCCTTGCTCGTCAACCTCTCGCCTTCGACTTCGGCCTGCATGAGAACCGAGGTGAGATCCTCGGTCGGCTGACGCAGACGTTCGCGCCCCAACTCGATCGCGTAGTCGGCGATCCGTCGCAGCCCCGAAGCCGCCCCGTCGATCCCGACACCCGGGTCGTCCGGCGACACGGCGTCGTTGCTCCACTGCAGCATCAGATCGTGGTCGGCGTCGGGCACACCGAGCATCGAGCAGATCGCCCGCAAGGGCAGTCGCGAGGCGATCTCCGCGACGAAGTCGAACTCGGTTCCGTCACCGAACTTGTCCAAAACCTGGTCGATGATCTCGGCTGCGATCGCGCGCAACCCGGGCTCGTACGAGGCGATCTGCCTCGGAGTGAAACCGCTCGCCACGAGACGGCGCATACGCGCGTGTTCGGGATCGTCGAAGTTGATCATCGAGGGATAGAACTCGCCCAGTTCATCGGGCATCTCCTCGATGTCGATGGTCACACCGGAGCAGTAGACGCTCGGTGTCCGACTCGCGTTCCAGATGTCCTCGTACCTGGTGAGTGCCCAGAACTCGGTACAAGGACGGCTGAAGCCGCTCCGACGAGGCGGATACCACCGCACCGGGTCCTCGTTCCGCAGCGCGGCGAAAACCCGGGCTCGATGCTCCGGAGTGGCCGTCCAGAACGCGGAGTCCGCGAGATGTTCGGCATCCAGATCGATCGCGATGTCGGCCATGGACGTTCAGTCAATCCGTGCCGGAGCCGATCCGACAAGTCCCACGGCAGGACCGCCAGCCGAGGAGCCACGGATGGTGTTTCCCGACACCGTGGTCGGATGCCGTCCGTCGTTCAGCCCGGTGAACGCAGCGTCACCCATCTGTATCACCATGTTGATCGAGCCGAATCGCGCGATCATCGCGCGACTGATCGCTTCCCCGGGTCGGGGCGGAACACGTTTCGTCCCGATGTACACGAGAATCGGCGCTGGAGCGTAGAAGAGGTATGAGTCGACGAGCACGACGCGGGATGAGCGGCACCGATTTCGAGGTGTTCTATCGCGACGCGAAGGACCCGTGCTTCCGTGCCCTCCTGGTGACCGTGGGTTCGGCCGAGGAGGCCGACGACCTGCTCTCGGAATCATTCACCCGGGCCCTCGCGAAGTGGGACGAGGTGTCCGCTCATCCACGCCCCGAAGCCTGGGTGGTGCGAACGGCCCTGAACCTTCACCGCGATCGTTGGCGCCGGTCCACTCGTCGACGGCGACGCATGGATTCCGTCGACGTTGTGCCGTTCACGACTCCGATCGACTCCGAGTTGCTCGATGCCCTGCGCGCGCTCCCCCATCGGCAACGTGAGGTTGTCGCCCTGCGCGTTCTTCTCGACCTGTCGGCCGAGCAAACGGCCGATGCGCTCGACATCGAGATCGGCACCGTCGGAACCCACCTACGCCGAGCCCTGGCGACGTTGCAAGACATCGTCTCCGCCACCGATTCCGACGGTGATGCGATCGAACTTCCGACACGGGACGAAACGCCTTTCCAGGCGTCCACGGTGAACGGCCGTGCTGACGAGTCCGTCGGAGACAGCAAGGAAGAGGAAGCGCCATGAACCCCGAAAACGAAAACCATCCGTTGATCGAGCGGCTTCGAACCAGCCTCGAAGGGGCTCGGTACGGTCGCTCGGTCGAATCCCTCACCCCGCGTTCGCGTGGCCCGCTGCTCACCGGTGTCGCCGGTGTTGTCGCGGTCGTCACCGCCGGCGTGGTGGTCGCCTGGCCGGGAACGTCGTCCGCGACGCTCGCGTGGAGCCCGACACCTTCTGCGGCAACGGATGCCGACGAAACAGCCGCGCGCACGGCGTGCAGCGCCGATTTCCTCGACGATTCACAGCGCTACGAGTCGATCTCCTTACTCGAACTGCCTCCGCTGGTGGCACTCGATCTTCGGGGCACCGGCGGGCTCGCCACGTTTTCCGATGACTCGATGACTCTGACGTGTCTCCTCGTCCGGGATGGTGACGGCTTCGAACGCGGTCCGATCATCGGCATCGATGCCAGCATGCCCTCCGACCCCGTCTCCCCCGACGTCGTCGCCGCGTCGTCGACGGAATGGTACGACGGCAGGATGATCTCGATGATCGTCGGCACGGCACCGACCGCCGCCACATCGGTCGAGATCGCCATCGCCGATCAGGAAACCGCGACCGCCACGGTCACCGACGGCCTCTTCGCGATGTGGTGGTTCGGTTCCGTCGAGGACCTCGCCGGGACCGTCACCGCTCTGGACGTGAACGGAGCATCGATCGGGTCGAGCGATCTCGTCCTGTCGAATCGGAGCGAAGCATCGGTCGGGTCGAGCGACCCCACCGCACCTCCGTCCGGCAGGTGATTCAGCCCCCGTTCGCGGACAGCGAGTTCAAGAACGACCAGATGGCGCGGCTCGCATCGAAGTCCATGTACGGCTCGCCGACCAGAGCCGCCGATCCGGAGGTTGCCGCCCGGTGACCCATCCACGCATGGCTCGCGCCCGCGACCGTCACCAACTCGATGCGCGATCCCTTCTCGCAGCCCGACCACAGGAGGTTCTCGACATCGTCGTTGGACGTCATCGTGCGCTCGATCGGATCGGCGCTGCAGTCGAACTTCACCGACATCGCCTTCACCGCATCCCGACCGGATCTGAACTCGACGCCCGAGACGCCGGTTCCACGACCACCGTCGATCGGATGATTGGTGTCGGCCAGGCCGTGTATGTGCAAGACGGACACCGGCTCCATCGGCTGGCAAATGTCGATACCCAGACTTCCGGCTTGCACACCGATCGCCACGATTCGATCCGACAACTCGCAGGCCAACCGATACGCCATGATCGCCCCGTTGGAGTGCCCCGCCGCGAACACCCGGCCGGAATCCACGTCGAACCGCGTCGCCAGGAGATCCAGCAGGAAGCGCACGTAGGCCACGTCGTCGACGTTTCGATCAGCGGCCGGACCACAGCAGTATCCGCCATTCCACGTCTGCAGTCCGGGCCGCTCGGGGATCGCGCGAATCCCGTCGGGGTACACGACGATGAACCCGTTGGACTCGGCGAGTTCGTCGAAGCCCGAGTTGGCCGCGAACTGCTCCGATGAACCCAATCCGCCGTGAAGTGCCACGAGTAACGGAACGTTTTCGCCCCCCACCGCGACCCCCGACGGAACATAGAGCCGAAAATGGCGTCGTCGTCCGTCGGGAGTTGTCACCCACTCGTCGGTGACCGTTCCGACGGCCGCCGTGGCCGGATTCGCGTGGTCGTACGGGACGTACACCGAGGATGGCACCGTCATCGAAGGGGACGACGAGGTCGACGTCAGGTCCGAAGGCGCGGACGATGTCGAGGTCGAACCGGGGGCAGCCGATGAATCATCGCTTCGTCCACCGGATGTCGAACAGGTCGACGTGGCTGCGAGCACGAGCGGAACGAGAGCACAGACGAGCGCGGCCCGACGAGGCTGCTTGCGCTTCACGTTCGCCCGCACGACTCTCCCCCGGCGACAAACTGGACTGGCATGCGGATGATTCTCACACACGTCGGACACCGTGTCGGTCGCGGTCGCCAGCGCCGCCAAAACCACTTCAAACAGTCGATGGATCCCGCCTGCCGACATGACATGCTGTTCCGATG
Organism: Actinomycetota bacterium; assembly: GCA_009704425.1. Classification (GTDB taxonomy): domain Bacteria; phylum Actinomycetota; class Acidimicrobiia; order Acidimicrobiales; family Ilumatobacteraceae; genus Casp-actino8. The sequence continues at coordinate 4,236 of WLEG01000190.1, forward strand.
TTCGACGATCGTGCGCTCGCCTTCCTCGGCGAAGTCCGTTTCGCCCGTCTGGCCACCAACGGTCGCGACGGCTTTCCCCACAACGTTCCGATCTGGTTCGACCTCGAGCCCAACGCTGACGCCTCCCACGACCTGTTGTTCATCTCGGATCGCACGGCGAGCAAGACGCGCAACGCGCTCGCCGACCCCCGAGCGGGAGTGACCATCGGAGGAGATC
>WLEG01000191.1 GCA_009704425.1 Actinomycetota bacterium
GAAAGTTCAACAGGCACAAGAGGTGACTCACTATCGATCACCCAACCCGAGATGCTCGGGGACCAAGCGTCGACAAAACCGGTAAATTTCGATCGTTGCGAACGTTCACGCATCAGATCGACCTTTTGTCAGGATCGCCCAAAACTCGATCGAATTCCTCATCGTCGGGTACAACCTCTCGAGGTGGAGATCAATCAGCCCGAGAGAGTTCACATCACTGATAATGGAGCGAAAAGATCTGGGTGTGAAAAACCACGAATGCTCACTCGGGGGTTTACCGTCCCAACTTGCAAACTCGTCCATCGATCGCCGCAACAATTGAGAACGAGTCAGACCCGGATAGTCGGGATTGTCTCCCAAACAACCGTGATCACCTGCCCAGTGCCTGATCGCATCATTGTGCGCCAGCAACGTGAGACGCTGAACAACAGACCGAGCGCTGTGCCACTTGTGTTGATCCAAGTGGGCTCCGAGAACCTCCTCGATCGTCGACGTCGGTTTGAAATGGTCAAAGCAGTACCTGTGATCTGGCACGGCCAAAAAGTACGACCCGCCATCAGCAAGTAGCCGAGAAATCTGTTGAAAGTGCTTGATGAGGTCGGGCTGATGTTCGACTACGTGACTCGAAAAGACGCCGTCATACCGACTTCTGATCTTCGACAGATCGGTCGGTTCCACAACATGATTGATGACCGGCACCGTGAGCGGATCAAAACCCGATGTTCCAGCGATCTCGCGCAGTTCCTCGGTTGAGTAGATGTCGGCGTACTCGACACGTTCACCCTTGAGACACGGAAACGCGAAAGGGCCGATCTCGAGAGTGTGCTCGGGAACCAGAGTGCAAAAACTGGTCCTATCCACCAGTTGGTGTGACCTACGTCCTTCGTCTTCGCCGTACTCTATGTAGTGAAAGGCGGCCTGCTTCTCCGACATGCCCGACAAATCGTCATGCAAATCGCGGTATATCTGGACGTCGAATTCATCTGGATATTGATGGTTCGTCATGCTGAAAAACCTAGTCTTCGTTCAGTCGCTGACGGTCCAACCACCCCAGCATCATCGCCATCGCCCGCGGATCGTGGCGCAACCGGTGTCCGGCGCCGTCGATCACCCGCATCTCGGCCGCGCCATGGGCCTCGGCGAGTTGTCGCGAATCGCTCGCGGGCACGCTCTCGTCATCGTCCCCGTGCAACAACAAAAGCGGTCGCGGGGCGAACCGTTGGGCCGCCGGCACCGGCCGGAAGCGTCGTAACTCGCGTGTCCACTCGTCGAAGTCCGACGGGAACCGCGGTGTGCGCACCGAACCCACCTCGCGGCAATGATCGAGGAACTTACGGGGTTGGGCCGCCCAATCGTCGAAATCGGCGCGCGGTCCCAGCAGAGCGCACCCACGAACCCGAGGGTCGTCGGCCGCCACGCACATGGCCAGCGAACCACCGGTGTTCGAACCCACCAACCACAAACCGGTGGGTTGGGCCTCGGCGATCATGTGGTCGATGGCCGCCCGAAGGTCGTCCACCCAGCCTTGCAACGAGAAGTCCCCCGGGCTTTCGCCGCACCCCCGGAAGGTGAAACACATGGCGGCGAATCCCAGCTCGTTGGCGATGCGGTCCATCAGTTCGGGAAACGTGCTGGCCGAGTGCCGGGCGTCGAAGGGTCCGAACGGGAACGAATGGCACATGATGACCCCGGGCAGAGCCTCGGTGCGTCCGGCCGGACGGGCCAGGTACGACGGCAGTTGCAGCCCGCCGGATTCGAACGTGCCGTTGCTCTGCATCGGCGATCGGCGTCTCAGGCTCGCGGCTTGCGGTGGCGGCGCGTCTTGCCCGGTGTGGCCAAGGTGTAGCCACGGTTCCGAGCCTCCACCAAGGAGTCGGGGCCGAAGCACAGACCTGTCTCGGCGTTCACGACTTCTTCGATGACGGCCTCGTCGGTCCAGGTGTCGAGGTCGTACACCAACTGGGTGCGCTTGTCTCCGAGGAAGCGTGTGTGCTCGAACTTGGTGGGGCGTTCCATGTATACGACATTAGACCCCTATGGGCGTCGCCGAAGGTAGCCCACAGGTAGTTTTTGTCCATGACCAAGCCGCTTATTGCTGCACTCCGGCGTCCCGCGGCTCCGACCTTTGTGTTTTGGTCGCTGACCACGCTGTTCGGCATCTGGATGATCGTGCAGTATCGCAATCAGTGGTACCTGATCATCGATGATTGGACGATGCTTGGATCCCGAATCGAGCATCTCAACCAATTCGGAGTCGACGATTTCTTGCTCCGACGACACAATGAACATCTCATGGCCGGAATGACCCTGTGGAACGTGGGTTTGGCCGAAGTCTTCGGACTCCGCAGCTACACCCCTTGGGTCGTCACGGTTCAGATGGGCAACGTCTTCGTCGCATGGATTGTCTACCGATTCGCGCAGGTGCTCAACGTACCCCGACTACTCGCTGCGATCTCGGCTCCCCTCTTCATGATTTGGGGCCCGTTCACCACAATCTCCTACTGGGCACCCGAATCAATATTCGTCGTTTGTCTTGCTCTGGTCATGTTGAATTACTGGTTAGCAACTACCGGCGAACCGCCGTTAAAGCGCGAAGTAATCGGTGCCATGTTCTCTGCTCTTGCGATCTTCATCCATTCAGTTTGCGTCGCAGTCATCCCCGTGCTGGTCGTGGTCTTGTTGTGCCGGCGTCGATGGCGGTCGTCGATCATCACCTCGATCCCGATCCTTCTCTACGGATTATGGTTCGTCACGTACCAACGACTCCCGGCCTCAAATCGCTGGACTGGTACGGGAAGCGGCGACATCTATCAGGAAAGAAATCTTCAAATCTTCTTCTCTTTCTCCTGGAGGACCCTCGCTCGAATGGTCTGGTGGCATTCGACGCCCGCGGCAGCGCTGGCTGTAACTCTGATGGTCGCGGCGGGGACCGTCATCACATGGCGCCGAGGGGGCATCCAGCGAACGATCGTGATGTCTTCGCTGGCTGCGGCCTTGGTGTACATGGCAGGGTTCGCATGGTCGCGAGGGTACGTAACGATGAACATCTTCAAACAGGATCCACCGAGCCGATATGCAGCGGTAGTTGCGCTTTTGCTCCTGCCGATAGCCCTCGTTCCGATTGGGTGGGCGGCCGCACACCTTCATGCGACTCCAGACGCGTTCCGTCACGTAACTCGTGGCTTGGGGCTTTCATTGTTGGTGGTTGCCATCCTCGCGAGTGTTCGAATGCGTGAAGACAATGACGCTGCCGCGATTCCCTACGCGTCGCAGACCCGAGCACGAATACTTTCCTTGGCCGATGACGCACTGTTGTACTCGTACGATCGGGATGAATTCGTGTTTGGTGACAATTCTTGGATGGATCTCACAATTCGAGACGTGATCCGATTCAAGGAACGCGGCTGGCTCTAATAACTGGTGCTACGTGGTCAAATGTATAGGAAGGGTCCAATGACAAACCAACTCTCTCCATTTTGCGTCGACTTCTACTTCGATCCGATGTGCCCGTACGCCTACCAGACGTCGCTCTGGATCCGCGAGGTTCGTCGTCAGAACGGACTGCACATCGACTGGAGGTTCTTCAGTCTGGAGGAGATCAACCGGCCCGAGGGCAAGAAGCATCCGTGGGAACGCGAGATCGGATACGGCTGGAGCCCCATGCGGGTCGCGGCCCGACTCCGTCGACGTGACGCGGACCTCTGCGACGCGTGGTACCTCGCCTGCGGTCGCGCCCTGCACGAGGAGGGTCGCAAGCCCCACGACCCCGAGGTCGCTCGCGCGCTGTTGGTCGAAATCGGCGCTTCCGCCGACGATTGGGACGAGGCCTTGGCCGACCCCACCACACACGACGAGGTGAAGGCCGACCACTTCCACGCCGTCGACACCTACGGCGGATTCGGCGTGCCCATCATCGTGTTCCCCGCCTTCCAAGATCGTCCGGCCAAGGCCGTGTTCGGCCCCGTGGTGGTCCCCGCCCCCGTGGGCACCGAGGCCATGGCACTCTGGGACCTGACGGTGGCCTACACCCGGGTGACCGGCCTCTACGAGATCAAGACCCCCAAGACCGCCGACGACATCGCGTTCATCGGTCGCGCCTTCACGCCCTACCTGCAGGGTCGTGACTGGCAAAGTGTTCAGAACCCCGCACCCTGAGGAGCACCATGATCCCCACCGACACCATCGACAAGCTGGCCGCGTGCTTCGCATCGCTGTCGGAACTCGGCGCGCAGCTGACCGAGAGCGAATGGAAGACCCCCACCGACTGTCCGGGCTGGACGGTTCAGGACAACCTGTCGCATCTCATCGGCATCGAGCGCGTGCTGAACGGCCTGCCGGGCACGTCGCACCGCGCACCCGCGTCGGCGCACGTGAAGAACCCCATCGGAGAGGCCAACGAGAACGAGATCGACTCGCGGCGCGGGCTGAGTGGTGCCGAGGTAC
>WLEG01000192.1 GCA_009704425.1 Actinomycetota bacterium
CTTCACCACCGGTGTGAGCGTGCCGGTGGACGGCGGGGTCACGGTTCGTCACACCTGACCGTGGTCAGGACGCGGGGTCGAGCAATTGGCGAAGACCGCTCGGCGCGTGTGGTCCGATGACCAACTGCTCCAGGATGCCGATTCCCTGCACACCGTCGCAGGTGGCTCGGCACACGGCCTGAACGTGGAGGTGCCGGGGATCGCAGGGTGTGTCGACGGGAAGTTTCCAGCGTTCCCCACCGACGGCGCTCTCTCCCTTCCAGAAACCGTGACCCCATTCCGGATGCCCGTATCCGAGTCCGATCATCTGGAACTCGTAGAGAGGTTCGAGGTCGATGGTTCGCGTCGGCAGTCCGCCGCCCGACAACTCGATCGAAAAGCTCCGGGCCCACCTCGTGCCGGGACGCCACTCGACCGAATAGGCGACGTCGGGATACTCCGCTGGATCGGCGTCGCCGTCCGTCAGAAAGAAGCCCGTTTGGTGCCAGCGGGAGCCGTCGGCGTGTTCGTTCACGTCGAAGTGGGTGGCGAAACCGGGGAAACTGACCGGTGCCCAGAGCCAATAAAACTGCCGCTCGCCGACGGGTGCACCGGTGTCGGAGGCCGGGCCGACGGGCCGTGTTCCCCAGGAACGATCGCGGGAGCCGGGCGTCGTGTCGGCCGACACGACGTGTCGCACCCCGTCGATCTCGATCCAGCCACTCCAATGTCCGAACTGTGTGAGACGCGTGTAGTCGAAGACACTTCGCTGACCGGCCTTGACGAGGAAATGCGGCTCCTGAACGGGCTTGCTACGCGCCACGAACTCGAGATCCGCCCGAAGTCCGTGTTCGGGAGTGTCGACGACGAGATGGTGGCGTCTCATCGGTTCGACGATGTCGAGCCGGATCGGGCCGACGTGGTTCGCATGGGCCCGATCCATCGGCGCACGGGCCGAGGCGTGGACCGAGATCTGTTCGGACCCTTTCACGACCAGCGAGAACGACGCGTCGACGACGTGTCGATTGGGGTAGAGGCCCATGGCCACGCCGAAGTAGAGCGCCCCGTCGGTGGTGTAACCGTTGAAAAAGTAGCGGTCGTAATGGTTGATGTCGCTCGAGGCCGTCTCGTTCACCGGAACACTGCCGGAGTGGATCGGGTAGTCGTCGAAGGATGAGAGCATGCTGTGACGGTAGTCCGCCGCCGACGGCCCACGAAGGGAGTCGGTCTAATCTGGCGACGTGGTCGCTCGTACTCGTCGCGCGTTGAGTCCCTCCCGCTACGCATGGGTGACACGCGCGGCCCTGGCGTCGTTGTGCATCATCGTGGTCACGGGCGCGGCGGTTCGTCTGACGGGATCGGGCCTGGGTTGTTCCGATTGGCCCAATTGCAACGAAGAGCGGTTCATCGACGTCTCGTCCGTGCACGGGGCGATCGAACAGTTGAATCGCCTCTTCACCGGGGTGGTCACGGTGCTGGTGATGGCGGCGGTTCTGGCCGCTCGATTCCTGAGTGAACGCCGGCGGGACCTCGAACGGTTGGCCTGGCTGTTGGTGGCCGGGGTGATCGGCCAGATCATCCTCGGGGGAATCGTCGTTCTGACCGATTTGAACCCGGTGGCGAACCAAGGACATTTCCTGCTCTCGATGTTCCTGGTCGGTACCGGCCTCGTACTGGTGAAGCGGGCCGCCGGTTGGCGGACCGTGACGGGTACATCGACGTCGGTTGTGAAGCTTGTACGCACGGTCGTGATCCTCGGATCGGTGGCGATCGTGACCGGAACGGTGGTCACCGGTAGCGGACCGCATGCCGGTGACGAGAAGGCCCCGCGTCTCGACTTCGCCATCGAGACGGTCGCCCGTGTGCACGGTGTCAGCGTGATCGTCACCCTGGCGTCGATCCTGATCCTGTTGACGAAGGTTCGGAAGTTTCCCGAGGAGCGACAGCGTCTGCACGGACCGGTGGAGACGGTGTTGGCCATCGGCGTCATCCAGGCGACGGTGGGCTACGTGCAGTACTTCAACGACATTCCGGCACTCTTGGTGGGGATTCACATCGCACTCGCCACGGCCTTCTTCCTGGCGCTGGTGAACCTGTGGATGAGCGCCGGCACGGCGTCGTTTCAGACCTCCGACGCCAGTCGGGCCACCGTCGCCCGATAGGCGGTGATGGTCTCCTCGATGATCTCGGCCACGCTGGCGACCTTCTCGATGCGTCCCATCACCTGTCCGGTGAGAGCGATCGACGCCTCCATGTCCCCACCGAAGTAGAGATCCTTGACGCGGCTCATCTCGGAGAGGGGGACGTTCTCGTCGCGCTCGAGTCGAGAGGTGCGCTCGGTGCGAAGCGCGCGTAATCCGGGTCGGGACAAACGGTTCAGGAACACCGTGTCGGTCTCGGCGCCCTCGACGATCGCGGACTTCCAGTTGTCGTGAACCGGCGACTCCGACGCCGACACCATGCGGGTTCCCATCTGGACCCCCTCGGCGCCGAGAGCGAAGGCCGCGGCCATCGACACGCCGTCACAGATTCCGCCGGCGGCGATGACGGGGACGTCGACCTTGGACCGTACGAGCGGAAGCAGGACCATGGTGGACACGTCGCGCGGATTCTTGAATCCGCCTCCTTCGCCGCCCTCCACGACCAACCCGTCGACGCCGGCGTCCACGGCCTTGAGCGCCGCCGACAGCGTGGGCACCACGTGGAACACCGTGAGACCCGCGGCCTTGAGCGTCGAGGTGTATTGCCTCGGATCACCGGCCGACGTGGTCACGAAACGCACGCCTTGCTCCACCACGAAGTCGATGATGGACGGATCGCGGACGAACATCTGGGCCACGTTGACCCCGAAGGGCTTCGCCGTCAGCTCGCGCATGCGGGCGATCTCCTGACGAACGGCCTCCAACTCACCCGAGGAGGTCTCGATGATGCCCAAGGCTCCGGCGTTGCTCACGGCCGACGCCAACGTGGAACGGGCGATCCAACCCATCGGTGCTTGAACGATGGGATAGTCCACACCGAGAAGTTCGGTGACGCGGTTGCGAATGGGAGCCGGGGACGTCATGTCCCGACCGTAGATCGTCCGGCCGACAGTCCCGCGATCGGCAGTCCGGCGAAGATCAGGGCGGCTCCGATCCATGACGTGGTCCCGATCGTTTCATCGAGAACCACGACGGCGAGAACGGATGCGACGGCGGGTTCGAGAACCGTGAGCATCACGACCACCGACGGCGCGAGGTGGCGCAGTCCCCATCCGAACGCGACGTAGGCCACGGCGAGAGTGATCACCCCCTGATAGACGATCATGGCGATTCCGTCGGGTGACGCCACCCATCCGACATCGGCCACCACGAGAACGGGCAAGGTGATGACGGCGCCCCCGACGAAAATGCCGGCCATGGACGCGGTCGACTGCACCCCACGTTCGATCAGCACCGATCCGGCCTCGGCATAGACCGCGTACATGGTCCCGGCCACCACCGCGAACAGGACTCCGACACCGTCCACGATTCCGTCGTCGCCGGAGACGAACTGCAACACGAGGCCGGCACCGAGCACGGCGGCGGCGAGCCACCACGACGGCGAGGGCGGCGGACGACGGCGAAGACGTCCGATCGTCCGCGACGCCAAGGGGCTCGTTCCGATGGTCGCCAGCGCGGCAACGGCCACCCCCGTGCGGTCGGTGGCCGCGAAGAAGAGGGTCTGGTAGCCCGCGACGCCGATGGCACCCACCAGGACCCACGTGCGTTGCCCCAGAACCCGGCGGAGATGGTGCCGAGAGACGACGGCCAGAAGTGCTCCACCGATGCACAAGCGCAGGCATGCGGCCGCCCAGGTGTCGGTGTCGGCCGGACCCTTGGACAACGCGGTACCGGTGGTGCCGAAGAGGGTCGCGGCGCCCAAAACGGCGAGGACCGCGACCCAACGGTCACGGGGGTCCGTCGAAATGTTGCCCTCCATCGGTTTAGGACTAGCATCTTCGCAGCGCTGGGACGGTATCCCGGCAAGCATGGCGGGGGAGCGAACTGGTGCCAGCAAACAGACGGAGAGCCCGACGTTTCATGGCTGTTCTCCTGGGCGGTCTCCTGAGCGGCTTCCTCGGTCTCGCGATGTTCCACAGTCCGGCCAAGGCCGCGGACTACGCCTTGCGCATCCAGGTGAAAGAGCAGTCGCGGGACGCCAACGGAAAGACCGACAACCAGCCGGTGGCCGGAGTGACCGTCACGGTGACCGACGCCGACGGCAACGAGGTCGGCACCGGAGAAACCGACGAGGAGGGCGTGGCCCTGGTTCCGGTCCCGGACCGCGGCGACTACACGGTCACCCTGGACGAATCCACCCTTCCCGACGGTCAAACCCTCGACGCCAAGTCACCGGCGGTCCAGAACGTGACCAAGGACAGTTTCGTCACCACCACCAAGATCATCAACTTCTTCACCGGCGAGTCGCAGAGCGAGTCACA
>WLEG01000193.1 GCA_009704425.1 Actinomycetota bacterium
CCTTGCGTGGCACACACCACCGCGTTGCGCGGACCGCGTCCGGTGGCGAAGGCGTTGGGTTGCTCACTGGGTGAGATGGCCACGCGGGGCATGGGCATGTTGGCGCGCGCGGCGAGTGACTGGACCATTCGGTAGAACTCGGGCGCGTCGGCTTCGGTGATGACGACGGCCTGTGCTGAACGAAGCGCGAGGCGATCGCTGAACCAGTAACTGCCACCCACCATCACGAGCGCGATGACCAGACCGATCATGACCGCGCCACTGCTGCCTCCGCCGAGCATCGCCGCCACCGCGACGATCAATCCGCCGAGGCCGGCGAGCAGAACTGTTGTCTTCAGGGTGTTCTTGAACATGGCTCCTCTTAAGAAACGTGGATTCGGGTCGTGTTCGTGTTTGCGGATACTTCAGAAGTCGAAGATCTCGCCGAAGATGCTCTTGGTCTTGCTCTTCTTCTTGCCGTACTGGTACTTGTACTTGTCGTCATCGTCCCAGTCATCGTCGTCGCGTCGCGACGAGGGTGCCGGTTGTGACGAGCGCTCGATGATCTTGTCCAATTCCCCTCGATCGAGCCACACGCCACGGCACTTGGGGCAATAGTCGATCTCCACGCCTTGCCGATCGGTCATGACGAGGTCGGTTTCGGTGCAGGTGGGGCACTTCATGATGCATTCCTCTTTCTGATGATGAGCTTGTGGATTTCCTCGACCCAGAGAACCGACGAGGCGATGGCGATGGCGATCAGCCACTGCACGCCCGAGATCGACGTTGTGTCGAACAGTCGCTGCATCGGGCCGAAGTGGGTGACGGCGACCTGCAGAGCGACCACGGCGGCCAGCGCCATCCACAGACGACTGTTGTGGAGGGTGGCGCCACGGAAGACCGAGAGCGTGTCGCTACGACTGTTCAGGATGTTGAAGAACTGGAACAGCACGAAGGTGTTGAACGCCATCGTGCCGGCCACCGTCGCCACGCCCGCGTAGGGCTCGTCGCCCGGCGCCCACTGCAACACCGCGAGTGTTCCGGCCGCCATGAGCACGCTGGAGATGATGATCGCCCGCCAACGGTGAACGGTGAGGATCTTCTCGTCCATGGGTCGAGGCTGGCGCCGCATGACGTCCGCTTCGGGTTCGTCCAACCCGAGAGCCATGGCCGGCGGTCCGTCCATGATGATGTTGACCCACAGAATGGCGATGGCGGCGAAGGGCTTGCCCTTGGCGATGTCGAGCAGCGACGCCGCCAGGAACAACAGGGCGAAGCCGATGGTGGTGCTCAGCTGGAAGCGCACGAACTTCACGATGTTGTCGTAGATGGTGCGTCCACGCTTGACGGCTCCGACGATGGTGGCGAAGTTGTCGTCGGTGAGCACCATGGTGGCGGCTTCCTTGGTCACCTCCGTGCCGGTGATACCCATGGCGATGCCCATGTCGGCCTTCTTCAGCGCCGGCGCGTCGTTCACGCCGTCGCCGGTCATGGCCACCACGTTTCCTCGCTTCTGTAGCGCGGCGACCAGACGCATCTTGTGTTCGGGCGCCACACGGGCGAACACCGCGATGTCGTCGATGCGTCGGTCCAGTTCCTCCTCGCTCATCTGGTCCAATTGCTGACCGGTGACCGCGTGAATCTGACCCTCGGCCAGGTTCAACTGCTCACCGATGGCGGCCGCGGTGAGGCCGTGGTCGCCGGTGATCATCTTCACCTTGATGCCGGCCTCGCGGGCCTCGACGATGGCCTGGCGTGCTTCGGGGCGCGGCGGGTCGACGATGCCGACCATGGCGAGAAGTGTGAGGCCGTCGATGAGGCTGACCGGATCCGCGCCGGACGACACGAACTCGTCCCACGCGTCCACGGTGAACTCGCGTTGGGCCACGGCGAGCACGCGCATGCCGGAGGTGGCGAGCTCGTCGTTGTGGGCCAAAACGGCCGAACGAACGCGTTCGATGGGGGCGGCGCCACCGGTCTCGTCGAGGGCCGAGACGCTGCGCGCGAGAACCACGTCCGGGGCGCCCTTCACGAACATCTGGATGTGGGTTTCGCCGTTTCCGTCGGGGATCTCGTGAACGGTGGCCATCATCTTCAGCGACGAGTCGAAGGGGACCTCGGCGAGGCGCGGATGCTGACGGCGCTCGTCCTCGACGTCGATACCACCCTTGGCCGCCAACACGTTGAGGGCACCTTCGGTGGGGTCGCCGACCAGGGTCCATTGCCCGTCGACCTTGCGGATGACCGAGTCGTTGCACAGGGCCATGGCCAGCAGCGACGTGGTGATCGCCAACGGTGAATCGCCGTCGACGCGCTCGACGGTGCCCTCGGGTGAGTAGCCGCTGCCCGTCACCTCGTGAACCTTGTTCTGGATCACGAAACGCACGGCGGTCATCTCGTTGAGGGTGAGGGTGCCCGTCTTGTCACTGCAGATCACACTGGTGCAACCCAGCGTCTCGACACTGGCGAGTCGCTTCACGATGGCGTTGCGCTTGGCCATTTTCGACACACCGATGGCCAACGTGACGGCGGTGACCGCGGGCAATCCCTCGGGGATGGTGGCCACGGCCAACGCCACCGAGAGATTGAGAAGTTCGGTGAAGCCGCTGCCACGAATGAGGCCGATGACGAAGACGAGCGCGACGATGCCCGCCGAGAGAAGCGCCAAACTGTGGGCCAAGCCGTTGAGTTGACGCTGCAGAGGGGTCAACTCGGGGGCGGCGCCCTTCAGCAGCCCGGCGATTCGCCCGATTTCGGTGGACATTCCGGTGTTGGTCACCACGATCTCGGCACGACCGCGGGTGACCGTGGTGTTCATGAAAGCCATGCAGTGACGATCACCGATACCGGCGTTCGCATCGGCCACCACCTCGGTGTTCTTCTCCACCGGATGGCTCTCACCGGTGAGGGCCGCCTCGTCGATCTCCAGATTGACCGCGGTGATGATGCGGCCGTCGGCCGGGATGCGGTCGCCGGCCTCCACGATGACGATGTCGCCGGGGACCAGGTCCACGGTGGAGGCGGATTGGATCTGACCGTCTCGTCGGACCCGGGTGGTGGGGGACAACATGCGCTTCAGCGCGTCGAGAGATGCTTCGGCGCGATTCTCCTGGATGAAGCCGATGGTGGCGTTCGCCAGAACCACCACCAACACCACGATGGGCGTCTTCAGCTCACCGGACACCGCGAAGCTGACGGCAGCGGCCCCCAACAGGATGAGAATGAGGAAGTCCTTGAACTGCAGCAGGAACTTCCTCCAATTGGGCACCCGTGCCTCGGCATCCAGGGCGTTCGGCCCGTGTTGCTCGAGGCGACGGCGGACCTCGTCGGTCGAGAGACCGTCTGTGGAGCTCCCCAAACGTGCCACGACCGCGTCGCGGTCGGCTTGGTGATGTGCGAGCGAATCATCGATAGTCAACGTCATAGAAACCTTTCGGACGCGGCCATGGCCGTTTACCGAAGGTCTCTCCCTCCCTAAGGAGCCGGGCCGGGCGGTGAAGCCGTACTGACGACGCCGGTTCGCTGGTTTCCCAGCGGGGATACTCCCCTTCAGCAGTGAAGAATAGGGAACACGATGCACCACTTCAATTCAGGGTGGTTCAATGTGAACGTGACATCTGTCGGGGAAGAGGGGAACGGGGGAGGCACCAACCTCTCGGGGTGGGCGGAGGATGCCGCCGGTCTGCACCGTGACTTCCAGTTTCCCGACTTCACCACGGCATGGCGCTTCATGGGGCTCGTGGCTGTCGAGGCCGAGCGGACGGACCACCACCCCGACTGGTCCAACAGTTACAACCGGGTCTCGATCACCCTGATCAGCCATGACGTGGGCAAGGTGACCGGACGTGACCGGCGCCTGGCTGCGCTGATCGACGAGATCCACCACACCGTTAGCGTGGAAGACCGATGAGCGAGAAGTTGCATCCCAACGTGGTGCGCGTGGTGGAAGCCGCGCGTCAGCTGGGCCTGGAAATCACCCCCCGCAGGTTCCCCGACGGCACGAAGACCGCGGCCGATGCCGCGGCCGCCATAGGGGTGGAGATCGGGCAGATCGTGAAGAGCCTGATCTTCGCCGTGGACGGCGAAGTGGTGCTGGCCTACGTGAGCGGCGCCAACCAGTTGGACGAGAAGAAGCTGGCGCTGGCCGCCGGCGGGCTGAAGTGCGCACGGGTGGATGCTGACGTGGTGCGCGAGGCGACTGGATTTCCCATCGGTGGAGTGCCCCCCTTTGGTCACAGCACACAGTTACGTGTGTTCGTGGACCCCGACTTGTTGCAGTACGACGAGGTGTGGGCGGCCGCGGGAACGTGGAACGACGTGTTCGGCGCAACGCCGGCCGACATCGTTCGTGTCGCCGGTGGTGTGGTCATCGACCTGAAGCGCGTGTGACACCAAGGGCGTACACTTCGACCATGGACAGCTGGCAGAACCCGAATGAAGACGCGCGC
>WLEG01000194.1 GCA_009704425.1 Actinomycetota bacterium
CTCGACATCGACATCAGATGGCTTCGTGCCCGGGCCACTCGGCTCTGCACCGTTCCCCTCGGACAGTCCAGGATTCGACCGGCCTCTTCGTAGGTGAATCCCATCATGGCCACGAGGACGAAGGCCTCGCGATACACCGGTGCCACACGGAGTAGGTCGGTCATCAACTCCACGTATCCGACGAATGACTCGACGTGCTCCGAACGCACCGGTGTCACCGCGACGTTCCTACGATCCCGAACCAACCGGGCAACGTGGTCGGCACACACGTGACGCGCGATGGACATCAACCATGACCTGGCGGAGGCAATGGACCGAAACGTGTGGAGACCCCTGAGTGCGCGAAGAAACGTTTCCTGGACGAGGTCGTCCACATCGGCGCCGGGACGACGGAGCCAGGAACAGAACCGGCGGACATCGTCCTGAGTCTCTCGGACGAAAGCCTCGAACGCCTCCCGATCACCGTCTTGGGCCAGCACCAGGAGCATCGACGCGACGTCGCCTCGTACGTCTGATTCTCGATCGTTTTGCTGGAAGATTTTTCGACGGTTCATGGAACACCCAGGGACTTCGTTCAGTCTGTCATTGCATGAGTCAACACGACGATCAGCATCCTGTGACCATCGACCCCCTCATGGATCGACAGTCTCGGCAGTCTCCGTCCGGCAACACTCCTCCTCCTCGGCCGGCACGACCGAGAGGAGGCGGACGGAACCCACGGTCGTTGGCTGGACTCGTCGTGGCCCTGATCGTCGTGGTGATTGGTGCGGTTGCACTCGGATTGGGTCGCGGTGACTCGCCCGATCAACCGGACGACCCGAACGCGGGGACCTCTCTCGCGACGAAGAAGAAGGTCGCGGTGTCCGATCCGGCGAACACCGCCCTCGTCCGTTGGGTCGGAGGCGGTCTGGTCGACGTCGTGAGCATCGTGCCCATCGGCGCCAACGGCCACACCTACGAGCCGATTCCCGCCGACGCCATGTTGGTCGCCACCGCCGATCTGTACATCGAGAACGGAAAAGGGCTCAATGAGGCCGTGAGCTCCTTCGTTCGGGCCAACTATCGACCCGGCACCCCCGATGTCGTGCTCGCGGATGTCATTCCCGGTGACGAGATCATCGCCACCGACTCCGCCGAGCAGATCGCCGCGCACGGACATGCGCACTCCTTCAACGCGCACTTCTGGACCGATCCGGTGTACGCATCGCTCTACGTGGATCGCATCGCGACCGCGCTCGAGGCGATCGACCCGGCCAACGCGACGACCTACCGAAATCGCGCGCAGGAATTCACGAGCCGAATGAACGCCTATGACGCCGCGTTCCGGTCGGCCATCGCGTCCATCCCCGCACAGAACCGCAAGCTGGTGGTGTATCACGACAGCTGGTCGTACTTCGGTCGCCGATACGGAATTCCGGTGATCGGAGCGATTCAACCGGTGTCCTTCTCCGAACCTTCGGCCGACGAGGTTCGCCGAATGATCAATCAAATACGCAACGAGGCGGTGCCCGCGTTCTTCGGCAGCGAGGTGTTCCCCTCCGATGTTCTCGAGTCGATCGCGAGCGAGACGGGCGCCACGTACTATTCGGATCTCTCCGACGAGGAACTTCCCGGGGTGGCCGGGACGCCCGAGCACTCGTACGAGGGAATGATGATCGAGAACGTTCGCCTCATCACCTCGGCACTCGGGGGCGACGTTTCGCTGTTGGCCTCGTTGCCACTTCCCGAGGTGATCGGATGATCCGTCTCGAGGGTGTCGGTTTCTCGTACGGAGATCAATCCGTCCTCACCGACATCGACTTCACCATCGCATCCGGAGAGCTGGCGGGCATCATCGGCCCGTCGGGAAGTGGTAAGACGACGCTGCTACGAATTCTCCTCGGAGAGCTCCGACCCACCATCGGACGGCGCACGTCGGATTCGAGCTCCGAAGTCGTGGTCGGATACGTGCCACAACTCGATCCGAGCGAGCGATCGTTCCCCCTCACGGTCGAAGAGATGGTCCTGCTCGGGCGCTCGGCGTTCAGCCGTCGGCGGCCGTGGTTCGATCGGAGTGAACGAGCCGAAACTCGGGCGATTCTCGATCGACTGGGAATCGGGCAACTGTCACAACGTCGATTGGACGAGTTGAGCGGGGGCCAGTTCCAGAGAGCACTGATCGCCCGGGCCCTGTTGTCCCGCCCCCGACTACTTCTCCTCGACGAGCCCACCAGTGGCATCGATCTGAACACCAGACAGAGCGTCCTGAAGTTGATCGACGAGCTTCGCACCGATGGGTACGCGGTGGTGGTGACCACCCACGATCTGAACTGGGTCGCCGCGCATCTTCCCCGCATCGTCTGTCTCAACGGGCGAATCGTGGCCGATGGCGCTCCTCTCGACATCCTGAACGAGGATGTCGTGGCGGCCACTTACGGAGCACGCATGGACGTTTTCGTGCACAACGGCCGTCCCGTCGTCGTGGACCCGGAACGGATGGGATGACCATGTCGTACTTGACGGAGCCATTTCAGTACGACTTTTTCGGACGTGCCCTCATCGTTGCGATTCTGATTGGAGTGCTGGCCGGTGCTCTCGGCCCGTTCGTGCTCGTGCGTCGGATGGCCTACATCGGTCAGGGAATGTCACAAAGCGTCCTCGGAGGTGTCGCGCTCGGGGTCACCTACGGTCTCGACATTTACGTCGGCGCCGCCTTGGCGGCAGTGCTTTCCGCAGGCTTGATCCACTTCGTCCGGAGCCGCGGACTTTCCGTCGACACCGCCATCGGAATCGTCGCATCGACGATGTTCGCCACCGGCGTCGCCATCATCTCTTCTTCGAGGGATCGTCGACTCAACTCCACGAACCTGCTCTTCGGGAACATCCTCGGAGTTCGAACGTCCGACATCGTTCTGGTGGCGGTCGTTTTCTCGATCGCAATGGCTGTCCTCTTCTTCCAGTACAAGCCCTTGTTGGCGGCGACCCACAATGCCTCGGTGGCCGCCGCGCACGGTGTGCGAATCAAGTTCATCGAGACGCTGTTCAGCATGCTGCTGGCCATGGTCGTCGTGACGGCGCTGCAGGTACTCGGGGTACTCCTGGTCGCCGCCACGTTGATCATTCCGGCCGCCACGTCGATCATGACTTTCTCGGCGTTCCGCCACATCGTCATCGGCTCGATGGCTCTGGGCTTCACGTTCTCGGTCATCGGTCTCTTCGTGTCGTTCCATCGGAACATCGCGAGCGGGCCCGCGATCGTTCTCGTCGGTGCGGTGGTCTTCGCACTGAATCTGCTGAGCATCGGATTCCCACGTCGTAGCGCCGGATCGATCCGATGAGATCCGAACCGCCGGAGACCTGCGCCTGGCTCGAACGTGTTTCGGCCATGATCGATGGTGAGCTGGATGCCAGCGAATTGCCGTTGATTCGTGCGCACGCCCGCGCGTGCGACGTTTGTTCGCGGCTGGACGCCGGCACGAGGCGCACGAATCGGACCTCGGCCGCGATCGATCGTGCGGTTCCGATTCCGTTCGAGCGCTCGACGGGCCTGCGAGTTCTCGCCATCGGCGTCGGCCTGCTGATCGTCCTCGCATCGTTCCCGGGGTTCGTGAGAGGGTCGACCAACGGAGACGCTCTCCACGACCTGCGACACCTTTCCATCTGGCAAGTGGCGGTCGGATTGGCGGTTCTCTCCACCGGATTCACGAGCCGTTTCTCGAGGGTGCTTCTCGTCCTCGTGGCGGCCTTCCTCGTGCTCACCGGCGCCGCCGGGGTTTATGACGCATTCACCGGTCATCGCGGCCCGTGGACCGATCCGACCCACATGGTCGAGGTCGTCGCCGCGTTGATACTCCTTCGCTTCTCGCTTCCCCTCACGCGTTTGCGCGTGACGGCCGGAACCGGGAAGTCGACCGTCCGAACCTCGTGAGGACGGTCGAGAGTCCTTCACATTCCGACCATCGGGTCCCAAAGTAGGTTTATCCGATGCCCCGTAGCCTTGCCGAGACGTCACGCACCGTCGCCACGACGTTGCTCGGATCACCGGCCGACTGGCGCCTCGCCAAGCCACGGATACCGCACTCGCCGCGCGTCGACTCGACACTCGTCGGTCCCCTCATCGCGATCGTCACCATCCTCGTGGGCTGGTTCGCCTTCACCGACACCGTCGGCGACGGCAACGCGTCCTTCGCCCTGTTCATCGGTTCGGTCTCCATCCTGATGATGGCCTGGAGCAACCTTCTCTCCACCCGCGCCCGTCCGGTGGAGCGACTGTTCGGGGGCGTCGATCGCATGTACGCGTGGCACCGGTGGTTCGGGGCACTGTCGGTGGGTGCCATGTGGCTGCACATGGAGATGGTCGACGACGTGAAGGGCATCCGCGGCGCGTCCCGCGACATCGCGGATGCGGCCGAGGATCTGGCCGAAACCGGCTCGAC
>WLEG01000195.1 GCA_009704425.1 Actinomycetota bacterium
GCTATCTGGGAACCACGGCGTTGACGTTGACCGGCGGCACCCACTACTTCGCGTCCGGCGTGTACTACTTCGAACGACCGATCGTCGTCTCGGGTGGCGCACAGGTGGTGTTCGGAGAGGGTCTTCACTCGGGTTGCGCCGTCGATGCACAGGCCGCCTACGCGAGTACGGCGCCCAAGAGTCACGAGATCACCGGCAAGGGTGCGACGATCCTGTTGGGTGACGTCGCCACGCTCACGGTTCAGGACTCCTCGGTGCGCGTCAACCGTCGGGTGTCGACGGCATCCACCCGAGGGAGCGAGGGCGTGTCGATCCGCACCGTCAACTTCGGACAGTCGAACGTGTCGGTGACGATTCCGGCCGACACGGTCCTGCTCGCCGACGGCTCCACTTCTCCCGTCGCGACGCATTCGATCGTGCCGATCGCCAACTCCAGCCCGGTTTCCTATCGCTCGTCGACCCTCGCGCCGACGAGCACGTGGGCGGTCGACGTCCGGCTGAGCGGATCCAACGCGTCGTCGAATCGATTCATCGCCGACGGATACGTCTTCGTTCCCAACGCCGGTGTTCGCGTGACCGGCAGCTCCTCGGCGTACGCATTGTCGACCACCGGTGGCGTGGTGGCGATGCGACTGGAGCACTCGATGAGCACCGCTCCCTCGGTGGCGGGCAACTACGCCACGGGCATCGTTTCCGAGACGATCCAACGACGCGTGCGTTTGTCGGTGACCGAGGACTCCGACTCCGGCGGGAACGGCGCGGTCTCGACCGCGGTGCTCGAGGTGCACTCCGATCGCAGTTACGCGATCAACTCGTGGGTGATCGATCCGTGAGGACGACTCAACCGGCCAACACCGCGCGAGCCACCAGATCGGTGCCGAACGCGGTGAGGATCGCCAGATACATCAGTCCGGTGGCCGCCATCACCGCCGAGTAGGCCCGTTCCTTCAGTGCCTTCAGGGTGACCACCGCCAACACGCCGGTGGTGACCGCGCACGCCGCCCAGAACCAGCCCAACTGTCCGCTCCATCCGTCGTCCACCGCGCCGGAGAACACGCTGAACATTCCGGTGGGAACGAGCATCACGGCCACTTCGATCGGCCACACGCACAGGAAAGCCTTCACGATCTCGTTGACGTGTCGGCGCGGCAGGCCCGGCTGCACGAGATACCAGTGCCCGAGCAACATCGCGTCGCTCACCAGACCGAGGAACACCGCGCCGGTGATGATCCGCACCACCGCCAACACGTCGGCGCCTCCGGCGGCGACGCCCGCCGCCACGAGAACGGGCACACCGAGGATCACGGGCAACAGGTCGAGTCGCGGATCGAACTCCGGGCCGGCATCGGACTCGCGGACCGACGCTCCGCGCTCGATCCCGGTCATCCGGGCCACGCGCTCGGAGCGCTCGTCGTGCTGCTCGCGGAAACCGCGCACTCCGGCCCGTCGACGCACGATGCTCTGCACCAACGGCACCAGACACGCGATGGCCACCACGACTCCACCGAGATTGCGAACGGCTTCGGCGTCACCGTCGAACGACGTGCCGGCGAAGAGGATCGCACCCACCGCCATGACCAGATAGGTGCCTCGCAACAACCATCCGTAGCCCAAACCGACCTCACGATGACGGGTGGTGAACCAGCAGCCGAACATTCCACCGATCGCCCATTGCAGAAGCACCGTGGTGGCATCGAGCTGGATCACGTCCGACACGCTACGACCACCCGACTCCTTCGGGGCGCACCGTAGGCTGGTCGGGTGACACCGGCCGTGCCCCGTCGATTCCGCGTCGTTCGTTCGGTTTCCCCGGTCGTGATCATGTTGTGTGCGTTGTCGTCGTGTTTCACCGGCTCGCGACCGACTCTCGAACCGATGGACACCGCGGTGGTTGTGGACGATCCGGCGGCGGCCGCCGTCCTCGACATCCTCGCCGCCTCCCCCGGGTCGACCTCGTTCACCGTTCGCTACGAGATCGTGACCAATTTCGGAGGTCTCTCGACTCTCGCCGTCGTCGCCGTCGACGAGATTCTCGGCACGAGCGTGGAGATCGGCGAAACGCGATACCTGTACACCGTCGAGGGCACCACCTCGACCTGCTCGACGACCACCTTCGAATGCGTCACCGGCATCGACGAGACGCGTATCTCCGATCGCCAACTGACGTCGACGTTCTTCAAGCAGTCCGCCATCGAACGAATCCGGCAGGACACGCGCGTCGCCGTGGCACCGGCCATCGGCCGTGAGGATTCGACCGTCGTCGACCGCGCGAGCGTCTGCGCCGATTTCGCGGTGGTCGACTCACAGGGTGCCGAGCGCACCAAGACCTACTGCGCACTGACGGACTACGCCGTGATCTCGACGATGGAGACGGCCGACCTGTCGGTGCGGGCCGTGAGTGTGGAGGATTCGGTCGACGCGGCGCGCTTCCAGCCGCCGGCCTGACGCGCTGTTCCGTCGGATCTCCGACGCTCTATTCCGTCGGATCTCCGACGCTCTATTCCGTCGGATCTCCGACCTTGCTCCGCTTCAGCGAACGATTTCCGAGGAACTTGATCTCGACGAAACGTCCGGGATGCGGCGAGTGGATGATCGCCTGACCCACTCCGAGCCACATCATCACGTGACCCGGATAGCGAACCAGATCGCCGGCCTGGGCGGTGGCGAACGTGCGGGGCTCGGCGGCGCGGATCTGCGCGGTGGAGTTCCGGGGCAGTTGGAATCCGGCCAACGCCCACGCGAAGGTGGTCAGACCCGAGCAGTCGAATCCGACACCGGGTACGGACGCGTTGCGCTTGTAGGGGACCCCGAGTTGCGTCAGCGCTCCGAGCACCGCCAATTGGTGCTCCACGTCGGCGCGCGCCCACGCCTGCTCGAACTGCTCGCCCGGGGTCCACAACCGAGCCCCCACGTTGGCCGCCACCTGCGCGCGCGCCGCCACGTAGTCGGCCGACAACTGTCCGCCCGCCGCGATGTCGAGGCGCAACAGGGCCAGGGCCCGCGCCGCATCGTCGGCGATGGGGTCGTTCAGCCGAACCACCGCGGGGGCCGCGACACCGGTGACGGCATGGACCGGCGTCGAGACCGTCGGCACGAGCGGCGACACCATGACGGCGGCCACGACGGCGACTCCCACACGGACCAGACGACCCCGGTGGGCGCCGCGCGGCACCACACGGACGGCGTCACGGGACGTCTCGACCGATTCGGGCATCCGGACACGATAGAGACGGGCTTTTCGCAACACAACCGTCATATTTGTTGCAGGAACGACATATATCCAGTCGGATCATCGCGAAGATCCCCGCGGGGCTCACAAAACCGCAGGTCACGGGGCAAGATGTGACCGTGAACGCCGGTACGAATTCGACCCTGCCCGGCGTGGGCGTGTTGCTGGCCGCCGGCGCGGGGTCCCGCTTCACGGGTCCGACCCACAAGCTCCTCGCCCCTCTCGGCGGGCGAACCGTCATCGAGGCCTCCCTGGCGTCGTTGCTCGCCGCCGGCTTTCCCACCGTCATCGTCGTCACCGGCGCGGTCCCGATCCCCCCGCGCATCCTCGACCACCCCGGAATCGTCGTGGTCCACAACCCCGAGTGGGCGCAGGGTCAGGCCACCTCGATCTCGGTCGCCCTGCGCGCGGCGCACGACGCCGGAGCGCGGGTCGCCGTCGTCGGTCTGGCGGATCAACCGTTCGTCACTCCCGCGGCGTGGCGCGCGGTCGCGCGCACCGAATCCCCCATCGCCGTGGCCACCTACGACGGCGAACGCGGCAATCCCGTTCGCCTGGCGGACGACGTGTGGTCCTTGTTACCAACGACCGGTGACGTGGGCGCGCGGCAGGTCATGCGCCTACGCCCCGAACTCGTTCGCGAAGTAGCCTGCGAAGGTTCCGCGGCTGACATCGACACGCAGGAGGATCTCGCCCCATGGACCTGAACCATTCGATCACCGTCAACCAATCGATCGCCGAGACCTGGAAGATCCTCACCGACCTCGAGCGCATCGCCCCCTGCCTGCCCGGCGCGCAACTGCAAGAGGTCGACGGCGACGTGTACAAGGGCGTCGTGAAGATCAAGGTCGGACCCATCGTGGCCACGTTCAAGGGTGAGGCCCAGTTCGCCGAGCGCGACGACGTGAACTTCAAGGCCAGCCTGAAGGCGTCGGGCCGCGACACCGGTGGCAAGGGCAACGCCTCGGCCACCATCACCGCACAACTGACGGCACTCTCGGAGACCTCCACCGTCTGCAACGTGGTCACCGACCTCGCGATCACCGGAAAGGTGGCCCAGTTCGGTCGCGGCGCCATGGCCGACATCAGCGAGAAGCTCATCGCACAGTTCGCCGACAACCTGAACACCCTCATCGATACCGAAGGTGCCACCGCACCGTCGACGGGCGTCGCCGAC
>WLEG01000196.1 GCA_009704425.1 Actinomycetota bacterium
GAACTCGGGGATGCCGTTCATCGGCAGGTACAGATCGGGGTGGCCGACCCACACCGCGGTGGTCAACTCCGGGGTGAAGCCCACCATCCACGCGTTGGTGTTGTTGTCCTGGGTGCCCGTCTTGCCCGCCGAAACACGACCCTCCAACTGCGAGCGACGGGCGGTGCCACTGATGAGGACTCCTTCGAGAATGTTGACCGCGCGCGCGTTGGCTTCGGGGCTCAACACCTGAACTCCGGCGTCGGAATGCTGATACAACACGCCGTCGGGACCCTCGATGCGCTCGATGTAGTACGGCTGCATGTGGACGCCACCGTTGGCCAGAGTCTGCGCACCCGACGCCATGTCGAGCGGACTCATCTCGTTCGCACCGGTGGCGAAACTGGCGTACGGACGTAACGGTTCGCGCTGCTCGGGACTTCGCCCCTGGAAGAGATACAGGTTGTTCGCCATCCGGTAGGTGGTGTCCACCACTCGATCGAGACCCACGATCTGCGAGAGACGGGCATAAGCGCAGTTGATGGAGGCCCACGTCATCTCCGACAACGAACCAACCGGACGGCTGACGCCATCGGTGGCCACGAACGGATTGTCGGGATCGTCCGGATTCGGCAACGTGCACGGGAGGGTCCCGTCGATCACGTCGTCACCCTGCGCACCGGCCGCGACCGCGGCCGCGAGGATGAAGATCTTGATGCTGGACCCGGTCTGTCGCGGAGCCAACGCCATGTTCACTTCGTTGCGCCCGGCGACGAAGGGCTGTCCACCGACCATGGCCCGCACGGCTCCGGTCTTGCTGTCCAGCGACACGATGGCCGTGTCGATGCCGGCGGTGTTGCTCGGCAACTGCTCCAGACGCGCTTTCTCCGCCGCCGACTGGGCGACGGGGTCGAGAGTGGTGTGGATGCGCAAGCCACCGCGGAACAACTTGTTGTACCGCTCCTGATAGGTGTCGCCGAGCAGATTGCTCTTGTTGAGAAGGTAGGACTTCACCTCCTCGCTGAAATGCGTCCGGGCGATCCTCTTCTCGGCGATCTGCTGAACGACCTCCGGCAATTGCCAGCTCCCCTCGCATCGCGCGACGTCGCCCGGATCGTCCGAGTCGACGAGACAGAACCTGATCTCCTCGGCCACCACCGGGTCCATGAGGCCCTCGTCGACGAGCGCGTCGAGTGCCTGACCGAATCGACGCCTGCTTTGTTGAGGATGACGAATGGGGTCGTACGTGGACGGCGCCTGGATGAGACCGGCGAGGAACGCCCCGTCGACCTGCGTGAGCGCCTCCACCCGCTTGCCGAAGTACACCTCCGCCGCCGCCTGGATGCCGTAGGTGTTGTTGCCGAAGAAGACCGTGTTCAGGTATCGCTCGAGGATCTCGTCCTTCGTGCGCACCTTTTCCAGCCTCAAGGCGTCGATGATCTGGAGGATCTTGTACCGACCGTCGCGTTCGAGCCCGGCCAGGTACTCCATCTTCACGACCTGCTGGGTGATGGTGGAGGCACCCTGACGGGCGCCACCCTCGAAGTTGGACAACGTGGCCCGGAACAGACCTCGGACGTTCACACCGTGATGGTTGTAGAACTCGCGATCCTCGACGGCCAGGATCGCGGCGATCACCTCGTCGGGAATCTGCGCGAGCGCAACCGGTTGACTGTTCTCCAACTCGTAAGCCGCGATCTCGTTGCCCTGCGAGTCGTAGACGTAGGTGCGTTGGGCGATGCTCTCCCATTCCGGAAGCCCGATGGCGCCCTCCTCGTGGGCGTTGAGGATGTTCCACAGCCGAGGAGCGACGCCGACCACGAGACTCGACACGATCAATGCACCGGCGACCACGATCACGCCGAGTCGCACCCACCACGTCAACAGTCTCACAACGCCTCCACGGTAGTTGCCGGCCCGACGAACGCCCGGTCACCCTCGATCGGCTACGTTCGTTCCATGTCGTCTTCACACCGTCCGTTCCGTTTCGGCGTCCAGGCCCGCAGCATTCAGAGTCGTTCCGAATGGACCGAGTTGGCGCGACGCGTCGAGGCGAACGGTTTCTCGTGCCTCACGATGCCCGACCACTTCGACGACCAGTTGGCTCCCGTTCCCGCGCTGATGACGGCGGCGAACGTCACGACCGATCTGCGAATCGGTGCCCTCGTGTGGGACAACGACTATAAGCATCCTCTGGTGCTCGCCAAGGAACTGGCCACCATGGACGTACTGTCCGACGGTCGCGTCGAGATCGGCCTGGGCGCCGGCTGGATGATCAGTGACTACGAACAATCGGGAATGCCGTACGACAGCGCGAAGGTGCGCATCGATCGTTTCGTCGAGGGGCTCCACGTCATCCGTGGACTGATGGCCGACGGACCCTTCTCGTACTCGGGCGAGCACTACACGATCACCAACCACAACGGAACACCCAAGCCCGTGCAGGCGCCGTGCCCCCCGGTCCTCATCGGCGGTGGCGGCAAGCGGGTCCTGAGCATCGCGGCCCGCGAGGCCGACATCGTCGGTGTGAACGCCACCATGTCGGCCGGCGTCGTCGGACCCGACGCCTTCACCACCATGACCGCGGAAGCCGTCGACGAGAAGGTGGACATCGTCCGGGAGGCGGCCGGTGCGCGAATGAGCGAGATCGAGATGAACATCCGGGCCTTCCTCGTGAACATCTCCCCCGATGCGGCGGGTGCGGCGGCGGCGATCGCCTCGATGTTGCGGGTCGAGCAGAAGATGGTCGAGGACACTCCCTTCGCGTTGGTCGGACCGACGGACAAGCTCATCGACGACCTGCTGGCCCGACGCGAACGTTGGGGTTTCTCCTACGTGATCGTGGGCTCCGACGACGTCGACTCCTTCGCGCCGGTGGTGGCCGCCCTCGCCGGGAAGTGACCGGTGGCCACCCACACCCCCGCCGGACACCGCACGTCGGTGGCGCTCTGCGGAGCCGGAATGATCGCCGGGGCGCACGCACTGGCCGCTCGTGAAGCGGGTGCCACCGTCGTCGCGGTCGCCTCACGCACCGAAGCGTCCCGCGCGAAGTTGGCCTCCGACCTCGGCGCCCACGCGGTCGACTACTCGCGCCTTCCCGCCGGTGCCGACATCGTGGTCGTGGCCACGCCGCCGGCCCAGCATTTCGAGCACGCCGTCCATGCTCTCGAACGAGGCGCGGCGGTTTTGCTCGAGAAGCCGTTGGTTCTCACGCTGAACGAGGCCGACCGTTTGGTGGATCTCGCCCACCGGCACGGCGACCGCCTCTTGTACGCCGAGAATCTGGCGTACGCGCCCATCGTCCATTCGCTCATCGCGCGGCTGGCTCGCGTGGCCGAGACGGGTGCCACCGTCGATCATCTCCAGGTGCGCACGATCCAACCATTGCCCACGTGGGGCAACTTCACCTCGCCCGAATGGGGAGGCGGAGCCTTGTACGACCTCGGAATCCACCCGTTGGCTCTGGCGGTGTTGCTCGGCAGGGTGGCACGGGCCGGAGAGGTCGTGGCGGTCGAGACACGCTTGCGTGGCGACACGACCGACACCCACGCCGACGTGACGCTCACTTTCGAATCCGGATTGAGGGGTTCCGTGATCTCCAGTTGGGAGGGTGGCGACGTTCCGTGTTGGGACATTCAAGTGTCGTCCGCCAGCGACGTGATTCGGGCCGAACTCCTGCCGGCGTTGTCCCTGGAACACAACGGAGAGCCGGTGCAACTTCCGCGAGCCACGGCGGCGATCCCGATGATCGAGAACTTCGGCTACATCGCACAGATGCGCGAATTCATCGACGACCTCGCGAACCGTCGAGCGCCCTTCATGGACGCTGCATTCGGTCGTTGGATGATGGAGATCGTGTGCGCTTGTTACACGTCGGCCGCCACCGAAGGCACCACCACGCCGGTTCCGAGCGGCTGCGATCGCAACCGCACACCGTTGCAGTTGTGGAAGAATCCCTGACCGACACCATGCATCCCGAATTCCCCGTCTCCCGCCGCGTCTTCCTGGCTCTCGGTGCATCCGCCGTGGTGGCCGCGTGCTCGTCGTCCGGCGACTCGTCGGTCGACTCCGTCGCGAACTCCGACACCGCGCCCGATACCGCGCCCGACATCGCCGCGGACGATCCCACCTCGACGACCACCGTGGCGCCCGCACCGTCGACCACGCCGCCGGTCGCCCCGTACACCGAACCCGGTTGGCTCGCCGCCGAGAACGCCCTCGCCGGCACCGACGCCTGGAGGATCGACATCGATCTGGCTCCGACGAAACGTTCGTCGATGCCCGGAATCATCGAAGGCTTCGCCGACACCACCAGTGCCCGGCCCGGCCAGACCGTGTCCCTTCACGTGGCCACCGCGGCACCGACGTGGC
>WLEG01000197.1 GCA_009704425.1 Actinomycetota bacterium
AGGGTGTCCCCGGGAATGGCGGCAACGGCGTCAGTCGACACGAGCCACTCCCTTCTTGGTCGCGCCGGACGTGGCCGACTTCGTCGTCTCACCCACGATGATGGGCTTGCTGCCCTCACCACGCCAACGGGCACCCATGTCCTCGTTGCGGATGCGTTGCTGCAGCAACACGACGCCTTCGAGCAGGGCTTCGGGTCGCGGCGGGCAACCGGGCACGTAGACGTCTACCGGGATGATCTGGTCCACGCCCTTGGTGACCGAATAGCTGTCCCAGTAGGGGCCTCCGCAGTTCGCGCACGAACCCATGGAGATGACGTACTTGGGCTCGGGCATCTGCTCGTACAGGCGCTTCACGGCCGGCGCCATCTTGTCGGTGACGGTTCCCGAGATCACGACGAGGTCGGCCTGACGGGGACTGGCGGGCAACGGGATGACACCGAGACGCATCACGTCGTAGCGAGGCGAGCCGAAAGCGGCGCCCATCTCGATGGCGCAACACGCCAGGCCCCACTGGTACACCCAAAGGCTGTACGAGCGACCCAGATTCAAGAGTGAATTCAGCGGCTTCGGGAGCCGCCCGCGGTCAACGAGACCCATGTGACTCCTTGTCCATTACACCCAGCGAAGGACGCCCTTGCGCCAGGCGTAGACCAGACCCAATAGAAGAACTCCCACGAACACACCCATCTCGACCAAGCCGAATCCGGCGTAACGCTCGAGTTGGGTGGCCCACGGGAAGATGAACACCGCTTCCACGTCGAAGATGACGAACAGCAGCGCGAACACGTAGTAACGGATCTGGCTCTGCGACCAGCCTTCACCGACGGGGTCCACACCACTTTCGTAGGTGAGCAACTTCTCGCGATTCGGGTTGTTGGGTCGCACGAGAACCGCGATGCCCAAGAGCAACGAGGCCAACAGCAGGGCGATCAGCCCGAACCAGAACACGATGAGGTACGACCTCAGGAACTCCGACATCGGCTGTGACGCTACTACGGGCTCCGCGACGAGTCCTAACTTCTCCCCTGCTCGTGGGGGCGTTCACGCGACATGTCACATCCGGACGATGGACCGCGTTCAGCCGTGCGCCACCTGGTTCATGAACCAGTCGACGAGGCGCGCACAGGCCGGGCGACTGGTCTTCACATGGTCACGAGTCTGAGCCATCACGTCGTCCGCCGACATCCCGAGACGAGCCAGGTCGTCGGACCCCGCGGTCCATGCCGCCAACATCGATTCGTTGGCCTCGGGGTGGAACTGGGTCGCGAAGGTCCGACCCGAGCGAATGGCTTGTGGCCCCGACGGGCTGGTGGCCATCACCTCCCACCCCGACGGAGGGGTGAACACGTCGAAGTGCCATTGCAGCCACGGACCGGGCGCGATCACCTCGGGGACAGCGGATTCCACCCGGTGCCATCCGACCTCGGGTCGCGTGGCTCGTTGCACCGATCCGCCCAAGGTGTGGGCGATCATCTGAGAGCCGAAACAGATGCCGAAAATGGGAACACCAGTTCGTGTCGCCTCTCTGATCAGGGCCGATTCGGCCTCCACCTCCCGGCCGACCTTCTCCCAGTACACGCTCCATTCGGATCCGAGCAGCAGAACCAGGTCGTGCCCGGCCAGGTTGGGCCACTCCCCCGGGTTCTCCCGCATGCATTCGTCGAAGGCGAAACCGTGATGTCGCAACCGCTCCCCCACGAACCCGGGGTCGGCATCGATCGAGTTGGCCACCAGAAGAGCACGCACGGTCGACACGCTATGACTACCGTGGGTCGGGCATGGGGATCGAAGAGATCGCGACCGTCGACATCACGAGTGCCGCCATCGCCGCGGCCCGGGAGGCGGGCCGATCCGTGGTGAAACACACCCCGGTCACCCCCTCGGCCGCCCTCAGCGATCGCACCGGCGGGTCCGTCGTGCTCAAGGCCGAGAACATGCAACGCACCGGCAGTTTCAAGATCCGCGGGGCCATGAACAAGTTGGCCAGCTTGGGTGACCTCGCGCGCAACGGCGTCACCGCCGGGAGCGCCGGCAATCACGCTCAGGCGCTGGCCTTCGCCGCGCGAACCCATGGCGTACCGTGCGAGATCTTCGTGCCCCGCAACGCCCCGATCGCCAAGATCGCCGCCTGCCGAAGCTACGGCGCCACCGTCGTGGAGGGTGGCGACTCGCTCGACGACGCCGTGGTGGCGGCCCAGTCGCGGGCCGCCGAGAAGGGCATGCAGTTCTGTCATCCCTACGACGACCCGGTGGTGGTGGCCGGACAGGCCACCTTGGGCCTGGAGCTGATCGCCGACATCGCCGACCTCCGCCGTGTCATCATCCCGCTCGGTGGCGGCGGACTGGCCAGCGGCGTGGCCATCGCGGTGAAGCAACACGACCCGTCCATCCACGTGATCGGCGTGCAAGTCGAGGCGTGCGCGCCGTACGCGAACGAACGACCGCCCACCGGACCCGTGCTCACGCTCGCCGACGGAATCGCGGTCAAGCGACCCGGAACGGTGACCCGCCCGCTCGTCGAGAAGTGGCTCGACGACATCGTGGTCGTCGACGAGGACGCCGTCGCCGATGCGATGGTGATGATGATGGAGCGCTCGAAGTTGTACGTCGAAGGAGCCGGAGCCGTCGGAGTGTCGGCCCTGTTGTCCGAGCGCGCCGCGCCGTCGCGCACCGGAACGACGTGCGTGGTTCTCTCGGGCGGCAACGTCGACCTCGGCGTGGTGCCCGGTCTCATCCGACGATTCGAGACCCAGGCCGGCCGACGACTCATCCTGTTCGTCAAGGTGAGCGACCGACCCGGTGGCCTCGCCAAGTTGCTGACGATCTTCGCCGAACAGGGCGCCAGTGTGATCGACATCGAACACGTGCGCGAGGGCGTCGACCTGCACGTCCGGGAGACCGGGGTCACCGCGGTTCTCGAGGTACGCGGTCCCGAACACGCCGACACCATTGTCGATGCCGTGCGAGCCGCCGGCTACGAAGTGGATCGATGACGGACGTCGGTCACGACTTCCAGAAGACGGTCTTGAGTTCGCTGTAGTGATCCATCGCGGTCATCGAGAGTTCGCGTCCGATCCCGCTCTGTTTGAATCCGCCGAACGGAGTGGAGAAGCGCACCGACGAATTGGAGTTCACGCTCAACGTGCCACCTTCGAGGGCCCGCGCGACCCGCATCGCACGCGACGCGTCCGCGGTCCACACCGATCCGGACAATCCGTATTCGGAATCGTTCGCCAGTCGTATCGCATCGGCCTCGTCGTCGAAGGGGACGATGGTGGCCACCGGACCGAAGATCTCCGTGGTGCACACGGCACTGGTCGGATCCGCGGGCGCGACGATCGTGCACGGATACCAGGAACCGGCACCTCCGGGGATCTCTCCACGCCACGTCGGTTCGACACCGGCCATGATCCCCGCCACCCGCTCCAGGTGTCCGCGCGAGTGGAGAGGACCCATCTGCGTGGACTCCGACATCGGATCGCCGACGACCAGGCGCGACGACGCATCGATCATCGCCGTCACGAAGCGATCGAAGACGTCGCGTTGCACCAGGACCCGTGAACGCGCGCAGCAATCCTGGCCACTGTTGTCGAACACTGCTCCCGGCGCCGCCGCCGCGACCGCGTCGACGTCGGTGTCGGCGAACACGATGTTGGCGCTCTTGCCACCCAACTCGAGCGTCACGCGCTTCATCGAATCCGCGCAACCGGCCATGATGCGCTTGCCCACGACGGTGCTACCGGTGAATCCGATCTTGCGGACGTGCGGATTCTCCACCAGCGCCCACCCGGCCTCGGGGCCGGTGCCGACGGCGACGTTCAACACCCCTTCGGGGAGTCCGGCCTCCAGCGCCAGTTCACCCAGTCGCATGGCGCTCAGTGGCGTCATCTCCGACGGCTTCCACACCACCGTGTTGCCGCATGCCAACGCCGGGCCCAGCTTCCACGCCGCGATCAGGATCGGGAAATTCCACGGCGTGATGACGCCCACCACGCCCATGGGTTCGTGGAACGTCATCGACACTCCGTCAGCGACCGGATACGTGTGACCCAGATGTTTGTCGACGGCCCCGGCGTAATAGTGCACCACCTCGGCCGCGGTGTTCGCGCACCAACGACTCGACGAGATCGGCATCCCCATGTTCATCGTGTCGAGGCGGGCCAGCTCGTCGGCATGATCGGCGATCGTCTGAGCGAAGCGTCGCAGCAGTCGGGCCCGGTCCGTGGGGGCGACCCTCTTCCACGACTCGAAGGACGTCCGGGCCCGGTCCACCATGTGGTGAACGTCGAGGGCCGTCGCCGGTTCGATCGTCGAGATCTCGGAGTCGTCGGCCGGGTTGCGCAG
>WLEG01000198.1 GCA_009704425.1 Actinomycetota bacterium
AGGTTCAGAATGTCGGCCTGGCTGCGTGGGGCGCCGGAGCGATCGGCGGCCAGCATTCCGAAGCTCAGATCCATCGACAACGGACGGATGCCGACCCGTTCCAGGTCCACGCACAGGTCGCCGGTTCCGCTGGCCAGATCCAGCACCAGGCTTCCGGGGGCCAGACCGAGCAACCGAACGGCCTTTCGACGCCAGCGGGTGTCGAGGCGGAACGTCATGATCCGGTTGACGAGGTCGTACCGGGGAGCGATGGCGTCGAACATCTCGCGAACCGCGGTCACCTTGGCCTCGCCCTCGGGCAGGCGTTCGGTGTCCCAGGAGGGCGTGTTCGGAGCGGGTTCCACGGAAGCAGGTTAGGTGTGACATCGGCGTTCGGCGTGACTCGGGGTCGTGGGCATCGGTCACCGAGCGTCATAATTGATCATCGGGCTCCGAGCCCGTCGACTGCCATGGGGAGGCATTCCGATGATCGATTTCACGCTCGCGCCCGAACACGAGGCCATCCGCTCCAAGGTTCGCGACTTCGTCGACGGAGAGATCCGTCCGGCGATCGAGCCGTTCGGGCATCGCGAGGAGATGGACGGTGAGGCCCACAAGAAGTACGTCGCCGAACTGATCCGGTTGCGTAAGAAGGCCGTGGAGGTGGGGCTGTGGTTGCCCCACATGCCCAAGGAGTGGGGTGGCATGGGGCTCGGCCACGTGGCGTTGGCGATGGTCCAGGCCGAAGCCGCCAAGACCCGCGTGGGTCCGTGGGTGTTCAACTGTCAGGCGCCCGACGAGGGCAACATGCACACCTTGCTGCACTGGGCCACGCCGGAGCAGAAGGAGAAGTACCTCAAGCCCTTGTGCAACGGGGTGTCGTCGTCGTGCTTCGCCATGACCGAGCCCGAGGTGGCGGGGTCCGATCCGACCCTCATCAAGACCTTCGCCATCAAGGACGGCGACGAGTGGATCATCAACGGCCACAAGTGGTTCATCTCGGGGGCGAATCGCGCCAAGTTCGCCATTCTCATCGCGCGCACCGAACTGGACGTGCCCGAGGGATCGCGCGGCGCGAACACGGCGTTCATCATCGACCTGCCGACCGAAGGTTGGAACAACGTTCGCGAGGTCGAGACCATGCACGGTCCCGGCGGCCACAGCGAGATCGTGATCAGCGACCTTCGGGTGCACGATTCGCAGATCCTGGGCGGTCGCGGAAACGGTCACCGTTTGGGTCAGTACCGACTGGGACCGGCGCGACTGGCGCACTGCATGCGTTGGATCGCCCAGGCCGAGACGGCCTTGAACATGATGGTGGACCGTTCCCTGAAGCGGTACTCGCACGGTTCGTACCTGGCCGAGAAGCAGGGCGTGCAGTGGATGATCGCCGATTCGGCCATGGAGATCTATCAGTGCAAGTTGATGATCCTGCATGCCGCCTACAAGATCGACCGTGGCGACGACTTCCGCACCGAGGTGTCCATGGCCAAGCACTTCGTGGCCAACAGTCTCAACCGCATCATCGACCGCGCCATTCAGGTGCACGGTGCACTCGGCTATTCCACCGACACACCGTTGGCGAACATGATGCAGCACGCTCGTTGGGCGCGATTCGCCGATGGAGCCGACGAGATCCACCAGATGCGCATCGCCGAGAACACGATCAAGGCGTTCACCGACACCGGCACCACCAGCAAGGCCACCGGCGACCTGCCGATCTGACCCGGGTCGGGTCGAACCCGATCAGGACTTCGACGCGATCTCCTTGGCCCAGCGATAGTCGGCCTTGCCCGCCGGCGAACGCACGATGGACTCCACGCGCACGATGGCCTTGGGCAACTTGTAGCGGGCGACGTGTTTGGCGGCCTCGTCGAGGATGTCCTGGTCGCTCGGACTCGTCCCGGGTCGCAGTTGAACGACCGCGACCACTTCGTTGCCCCAACGCTCGCTCGGCCGACCGGTCACGACGCAGTCGAACACGTCGGGATGCGGCTTGATGGCCAACTCGACCTCCTCGGCGAAGATCTTCTCGCCGCCGGAGTTGATGGTCACCGAGTCCCGGCCGCGCAGTTCGACGATGTTGCCGTCCAACAGCACCGCGCGGTCGCCCGGCACGACGTACCGGACACCGTCCACCACCGGGTAGGTGCGTGCGGTCTTGGCGGGATCACCCAGGTATCCCAGAGCCAGACGACCGCTCTTGGCCAACCAACCCACTTCGGTGTCGCCGGATTCCAGAACACGACTCAGATCGTCGGAGAGCACGTGATTGCCCGGCGCCAACGGGAACGTTCCGGTGGAGGCACCACCGGCCGCGGAGACGTGCGTGAGTTGACCACCGGCCTCCGACGAGCCGAGACCGTCGATGATCATCAGGTGTGGTGCGATGGCGAGCAATTCCTCCTTGATGTGGGCGGACAACGCCGCGCCACCCGAGAGCAACACGACCAACGACGACAGGTCGTAGGTGCGGCGCTTCAACTCGTCGACGAGAGGGCGCGCGAACGCGTCCCCCACGATCAGCAAGAAGTCGATTCGCTCGCGCTCGACGATGCTCCAGATGTCGGTCGGCTCCAGACGTTCGGGGATTCCGGGCACGAAGACGGTTCCGCCGGTGTTCCACGTGCCCATGGCCACCCAGTGCCCGGCTCCGTGCATGAACGGGGGTGCGATCAGCGCGCGACGGCCGGTGGCGGCGGCCACGATCTCGTCGAGCGACTCCGCGGTCTTGGGGGCGCCGAAACACTCCACGAGGGCGTCACCTTGTCGCCACATGACTCCCTTGGGCATTCCGGTGGTGCCACCGGTGTAGAGGATGTAGAGGTCGTCGGGTGACGCATCTCCGTTCGGACGGGGTTCGGCGGCGGCGATGGCGTCTTCGTACCAGGCGGCACCGGGCAGCAGGTCGTGACCGGAGTCGTCGGACACCTGCAGCAGGATCCGTAGATCGGGGAGCGCGGAACGAATCGACTGGAGCACCGGCGCGAAGGTGGAGTGGTACACGATCGCGGTGGCCTTGGAATCCAGAAGGAGATACGTGAGTTCTTCGGCCACGTAGCGGTAGTTCACGTTGAACGGAGCGACGCGCGCCTTGAACGAGGCCAACATGCACTCGAGGTACTCGTTCCCGTTGTGCAGGTAGATGGCCAGATGGTCCTGCCCGCTCTCCGAACCCGACAGTTCACGGCGTTCCGTGTGACATCCGAGTCCCGAGCGATTCAGGTGGTCGGCCAGTCGATCGGTGCGATCCGCCACATCTTTCCACGTCAATCGACGGTCCCGGAAGACCAGGCACTCCTGATCCGGGCGCGTGCGGGTGATGGCTTCGTGGACGGAACCGACGGTGAACTCTCTCACCCGATCGAAATTACGTCTCGGTCGATTCGGTCCACGAATCCGACGGACCCCTCGCCCTTGGTTCCGGGGTTCGGCTCGGTGTTGGTTATGGTTCGCCCATGTCCGAAACACGTCCCGTCGTCCGGGGAACCTCGCCCGACGGAATCGTGTTCGGGATGTTCGTTCCGCAGGGTTGGAAGATGGAGTTGGCCTCCATCGAGGATCCCGCCGCGAAGTGGGCCAAGACGGTGGAGGTGGCCGAGGCGGCCGAACGTCTCGGTTACGACTCCATCTGGGTGTACGACCACTTCCACAACGTGCCCCGGCCGGCGCACGAGACGGTGTTCGAATGTTGGAGCACCATCGCGGCCATCAGCCAACGCACGTCGCGCATCCGACTGGGTCAGATGGTGGGCTGCAACAGCTACCGCAATCCGGGCTTGCTGGCCAAGGTCACCTCGACGGTCGACGTGATCTCGGGCGGACGGTTGGAATGGGGGATCGGCGCGGGTTGGTACGAGAACGAGTACCGCGCCTACGGCTACGACTTCCCCAAGCCCAAGGACCGCATTGGAATGCTGCGCGAAAGTGTGGAGATCGTCCGCTCCATGTGGACCGAGGCCGAGACCACGTACAAGGGTCGCTACTACGAAATGAACCGGGCGAACTGCGACCCCAAGCCGTTGCAGTCACCGATGCCGCCCATCTGGATCGGCGGTGGCGGAGAGCAACTCACGTTGCGGGTGGTGGCGATGTACGCCGATTGTTCGAACTTCGGCGGCAACCCCGAGGAATGGGAACGCAAGCGGAACACCTTGTGGAATCACTGTCGGGTCGTCGGTCGCGACCCCTCGTCGATTCGCATGTCATGGTCGCCCGAGGTCTTCATCCGCGAGACCGAGGCCGAGATCGACGCCGCCGGCTCGCGCAGTCTGTGGGGCGAGGATGCCGCGTCATGGCGCGAGGGCAACCTGGTGGGCACGCCCGAGCAGGTGTGCGAGAAGATCGAGC
>WLEG01000199.1 GCA_009704425.1 Actinomycetota bacterium
CCCTCCCTGGAAACGGACCTTGCGCCCCTTGCCCTTCTGGGCCAAACGAGCGACTTTCTTGGCTGACGATGCCTTACCCACGAGGATGGGAGGCTACCTGCGGGTGCGGCCGAATACGGGGTCACCCGCCAAAGTGGGCCGATTCAGCGGCGGCGGTGCCGAATCTCGGACACCAGGCTCGCGTACGCCTCGGCCACCGCGCGCGGTGAGGCGTGCGACTCCACGAACGAACGGGCCCGGCGCCCCATGTCGGCGCGACCGTCGGGGTCGGAGACCAGAACGTCGATGGCCGAGATGAACGCCTCGGCGTCATCGGGGCCCACGACGATTCCGCACCCGGCACCACCGACCAGTCGGGTGACCTCCGTACCGGCGTCGACGGCGGCCACGATCGGACGACCGGCCGCCATGATGGAGTAGGTCTTCGACGGGACGCTCACCCGACCGAGACCCCGACGCAGGGGAACCACGTGCACGTCTCCGGTGGCCAACACCTCGGCCAGTCTCTCCGACGGCTGGAAGTCTCCGAAGACCACGTTGGCGAGACCGACCGCGGAACGTTCCAGATCGGCGCGGGCCGAACCGGTGCCGTTGATCACGAAGTCGACGTGCGGTAGCGCGTGAGCGGCGGCCACCATCATCTCCAGGGATTGCGAGAAACCGATGTTCCCCGCGTACATGACCACCGGTCGATCCGAGAGCCCGAGTTGACGTCGGTACTCCGTGCGCGAACCGAGGGGGACGATGCGTTCCGTGTCGACGAAGTTCGGGATCACCACCACTCGACGGGCTCGCGCCACGCCCATCTTGGCGACGACGTTGTCGGCCAGGTCGTCGGAGAGCACGGTCACCCGGTCGGACAACAGATAGGTGATCTTCTCGAGAACCCTCGCGACGCCGATGACCCAACGATTCGAGATGGCTCCGGTCTCGACCGCCGCATCGGGGAAAACGTCCTGGAT
Organism: Actinomycetota bacterium; assembly: GCA_009704425.1. Lineage (GTDB taxonomy): Bacteria > Actinomycetota > Acidimicrobiia > Acidimicrobiales > Ilumatobacteraceae > Casp-actino8. The sequence goes on from WLEG01000199.1 coordinate 963, forward strand.
GTTGAACACCAACGGCGCCCGCCGGAACCACGCCACCAGTCGTCCCGAGATTCCGAGCGTGAGCGGCGGTGACATGGCGATGACCGCGTCGACGCGTCGACCGCCACGTCCGGCCAGCACTCCGGCGACGGTGGCGGTGACCGAGAAACCGATGAAACCCAGTGCGCGCCGGAACAGGTTCCGCTTGTCGCCTCCGGCGTACGGGTCGAGTCGCGTGATGGTGCCCCACGGCGTCCCGGTGGTCCGATCGCGCCAACCGACGGAGTCCCATGCGGCGTCGACACGATGTTCCCGGTACCACGGCAACGACGTGACCACGTGCACCTCGTGTCCGATGGCGCCGAGCTCCTCGACGATGCGCGTCATGACCACGCCCGTCGGGGCGGTGTCCGGATCGAAGTGCGGACACAGGACGAGGATCTTCGAACCGTCGCTCATCGCACGATGCTCCGATACGCGCGAGCCAACGCCGCACCCGAGACCGTCGCGGTGAAGTTCGCGACCCGTTCGCGACCGGCGTCGATCAACTCGGATCTCCTCGCGACGAGCGCGTCGAGGGCACTCCCCCACTCGTCGACATCGAGCGTGCGCACCAGACCGGCGGTTCCGACGACCTCGGGCAGGCACGCACGGTCGCTGCAGAGAACCGGGGTTCCCAACGCCATCGCCTCGATCAACGGGGCACCGAAACCCTCGTACTCGCTCGGGAACACCAACGCGGTCGCCGCTCGGATCAATCCGTCGCGATCGGCGTTCGACACCCGACCCAAACGGGACACGGTGGTGGACAGGGGTGCACGGAGCAGGCGGGGGGCGATGTCGACCTCGGCCGCGCCACGTCCACCGATCAGGACGAGGCGAACCCCGCGCGCCGCCCAATGTCGTTCCATCACGTCGAGCAGGAACGCATGACCCTTGTGCGGGTGCGTCATGGCCGGAAACACCACGAAGGGCGCGTCACCCAACGCGAACTTTTCCCGCAACTCGCTCTCGGGGGTGGCTCTCTCGCCCAATCGTGTTTCCACGCCGTGCGGGACCACGTGCACCTTCTCACCGGGGATGCCGTAGGCCTCGCACACGGTCGACTTCACGAACTCGGTGGGCACCGCGATCGCCGAGGCCCGACGAGCGGACATCGGCATCACCGCGCGCAAGTACGTCAGCTTCTTCCGAGAGAAATACCCGGGGAACGCGCGGTACTGGAGATCGTGAACCGTGAGCAGGGTCGGCGAGCGATGAACGGTCGGAACCGTGCCGCCCCCGTGGTGCACCAACGAGTATCCCCCGGTTCGGCGGAACAACCACGTGGACTCGGCCAGCACCCGGCGCGCCCGGGACGTTCCGTCGTCGCCGGACTCGACCATCGCGAATCGATCACGCAACTCGGGATGCGCGCCGGGGAATCCTCTCGGCACGAACAAGGTCGGCTCCACCTCGGTGGCGTCCAGCCCGAGCACCTGGCGCACGAGGTACTCCTCGCTGCCACCCACCGCACCGGGCACGCACCAGGTCATGTTCACCGCGACGCGCACCGGCGAGGTCAACGCATCACCTCGCGGTACGCGTCCACGGTCAATCGTGCGGTCTCCGACCAATGACGGCGCGCCGCCTGACGCAGACCCCACAGGGACAACTCGGCTCGTCGCCCGAGAGCCTCGTCCACGCCTCGGGCGATGTCGTCGACCTCGAACGGATCGACCAGCACCGCGGCACCACCGGCGACCTCCTCGGTGGAGGTCCCCATGCTCGTCACCACCGGGGTTCCGTACGACATGGCCTCGAGAACGGGCATGCCGAAACCCTCGCGCTCGCTCGGATAACAGAACACCGCGGCGGCGGCGTACAAGGCGGGCAGTTCGGCCTCGGGGACGAAACCGATGAACTGCACCCGCGACGACGGCTCCACTCCGGTGTCACCCCAACCCACCGACCCGGCCACCACCAGAGGGAGATCGCACTCGGCGCGCTCGAGGGCCTCCACGAGACGCCGCAGGTTCTTGCGGGGCTCGACCGTGCCCACGAACAACAGGTAGTCCCCGGGCAGTCCGTACTTGGTGCGCACGACCGCCTTCTGGGCCTCGTCCACCTCGGACGCCTCGACTCCCCACGGCACCAGACGCAGACGTTCGACCGGAATACCGGCCCGCTCGGCGTCGAGCATCGTGACCGTCGACGGACACAGAATCAGTTCGGCCCGACGCCGGACCTCGGCGAGGCTGCGTTCGAAGACGCGCACTCCGTGGCGGGTGAAATGGTCGGGCCGATGGCGCCAGGCCACGTCGTGCAGGGTGCTGACCAAGGGGGCCTTCGAGGGCGGAGGAACGAACCCGGTGCAGTGGACCACGTCCACGTCTCCCGTGACGCTCTCGACCGAGGGCCAACCGAAACGCAACCAGGTCTCGTAGAGATACGGCGCCCGCAAAGGCATGTAGCGCATGTTCACCGAGGGCACGAAGGACGGCTTGGGTGGGTTCCGATGGCGTCCGGCGACTCCGACCACCTCGACTCCGGGGACGTCGGACAACGCCACGGCGGTGCGCAACGCCGAGGTGGCGGTGCCACCGGGGACCCGATGCCAGCACTGCTCCAGGGTGTAGGCAACTCGGACCGGCGACTGCACCCTCCTAGTTTGCCCCTTCGCACGGGCGATTGGGCTGACGGTCGCGCCGTCTCACCAGCGAACGAGGGTCCACGGCTCACGACACGGACTCGCCTGGGTCATTCGAACCTCCGGAGCACCGACAGCCGGCAACACGGCGATCATCGACGCCGTCGTCTCCTCGACCCCGTCGACGTGCATGCACACGTTCCATCCATCGGCGCTCGGGCCATGCGACGTGAGGTGGCGACCGACACCGTCGACCGTCACCGGTCCCCGCGCCAGGAATTCGTTCGTGCTCCGCCAACGCGGGTCGACGAGAGTCTCCACCGGTTGGCGCGGATGACGACGATCGTCGAATCCGGGAATCGTGGTGCGGTTCGAGATGGCACGCACCGAACGCACCTCCTCGGCCGCCCACTCCCGGCCACTCGTCTCCAACACCCACGCCGATCCGGAATCGGCGATCAGGAAGCCGTTCCAGTACGGACGACGCGGGCCCGACGGATCGTGGCCGGAACCGCCCTGACCGAAACGCCCGATCGCATCGATGATCACGTCCACCGCGGCCCGCGCACTTCGGGCGCGTTCGAGTCCGAGGCGAACCAGATCCATGCCGGTCAACGCGTCGGGAAACGGACGCGGGTCGAGCGTCGTGTAGATCGTGGCGTTACCGATGGCGACACCCGCCTCGTTCACGCCGTGTTCGGCACCCCAACTCCACGTCGGACGCGAGACGACGCAACG